>JAJYJR010000039.1 GCA_021789355.1 Chloroflexota bacterium
CACGCCCCAGAGCTCGCGCACCGCCTGCTGGCCCTGAGCGTCGCCCTCGGTGGCCATCTGTCCCTCGCGGTCGACATCCCGATCGAGCCCGAGCGCCGGGCCCCGCCTTCGCCCTTGGGGCGGCGTGGACAGCCGCTCGACGCCACGGCGCGCCTGGTCGGAGCCCGTGACGAGTCCCAGGCCGAGCGCACCCGGGTCGCCAACCGGCTGCACGCCGACCTGCTCGTCCTGGTCCCCGGCTACGGTGCACGGATCCCCAACCTTGTGGCAGCCCGCCACCTGGCGGCCGTCGGACGGTTGCTCGGCCGCTCGACGGGGGTCCGCGCTCAGCTCGCTCGGAAGCGGCTCACCCGCCTGCGCGGCCTCGATCGCGAGATCGGCGCCCTCGAGACGCAACTCGCCGAGCTCGTCGCCGCCAGTGGATCGTCGCTGCCCCGGCTGCCGGGCATCGGCGTGCTCCTCGCTGCCAAGCTGCTCGGCGAGACGGGCGACGTGCGCCGTTTCCGCTCCGAGGCCGCCTTCGCGGCCGTGACCGGCACGGCCCCCATCCCGGCCTCCTCGGGTCAGACCCAGCGCCATCGCCTGAACCGGGGTGGCAACCGCCAGCTCAACCGGGCCCTGCACTTCATGGCCATCGTTCAGGCCCGCACCTATCCCGCCGCCCGAGCCTACGTGGCCCGCCGCCAGGCTGAGGGCAAGACCTGGCGCGAGGCGCTCCGCTGTCTGAAGCGTCACCTCGCCGACGTGGTCTATCGCACCATGGTGCTCGATCGCTGCGCCGCCGAAATCAGGGCTTGACGAGATAGGAGCTCATGCGTGGGGACTTGACCCCGGTCGCGCAAACTTCGCCCAAACAGCCCGTCGCCCGCTTGCATTCCGCGCCGTCGGTGGCAGGCTTGGACGGTGCCGGGCTACTCGGGGCCGGTGACGGAGAGGCATCCCAATGACCGATCAGCAGAGCGGGCCCGGCGAGGTCCGTCCCAACACCCTGCGGGACCAGCGGGCCCCCAACACGTTCCGGGCCGCGCCCGCTCCCGGGGCACCTGGCAGCCGGCAGGCGCTGAACCGCGGCGGCGGGTACACGGCGCCCCTCAGCCGTGTCGCCCGGTCGCAGGGCTCGCTCTGGGTGTACCTGGTCGTGGCCGTGCTCGCGGTCCTGGTCATCCTGTACCTGCTGCAGGGGGCGCCGTAGTCGCGAGGCGTCGTGCGGGTGCGATCGGGCCCCGACCCCCTGCGCTGGGCTCCCCCGGACGCAAGGGCGACGCTCCGGCGCGGTCCGCGCCGGACTACGTCTCGGCCGGCTCGCCCGCGAAGAGGTCGAGCAGCTGCAGGCGGGTGGCGTCGAGGCGGCGCGAGATGGCCTGCACCAGGCGTGGATAGAGCGCCGCGGCGAGGACGCAGTCCGCGGCCAGCGCGGCGCGCAGGCGGGGGCCGTCGAGCGCGATGGCGTCGAGGGCCTGGATGGCCACCACGCTCGCCGTGGAGCGGTAGGGTGGCACGAGGGCGGACTTCGCGAAGATGTCACCCGGTTCGACGGTCAGGATGGTGACCATCCCCCGCTCCGGGACGCTCCTCGTCGAGGGCCAGCCTGCGGATTCCGCGGGTTGTGGCCGCCCGGTTCCACGGGTTTTGGCCACCTGAGTCCGCCGGGAAGTGGCCACCCCGTTCCACGGGTAATGGCCACCCCTCGCTGAGGAGCTCGCCAGCGCCGACGTGAGTCACGTCGGGCACCGCACGCTTCCCTCGAACGATCCGTCCGAGGAGAGATGCCGGTGCCCCGTCCCCGATCCGCCATGCGCAAGATCCGCGAAGTCCTGCGGCTCCACCAGGCGGAGCATCTGAGCGCCCGCCAGGTCGGCATCTCCGTCGGCCTGCCCCGGACGACCGTCCGCCACTATCTCGACCGGGCCCGCGAGACCGGCCTCGGCTGGCCGCTGCCCGACGACCTCGACGACCGCGGCCTCGAGGAGCGCCTGTTCGGGCGGGCGGCGCCGCCGCCGGCAATCCCGGCCCGGCCGGTCCCCGACTGGGCGGTCGTCCATCGCGAGCTGCGCCGCAAGGGCGTCACGCTCATGCTGCTGTGGACCGAGTATCGCGAGCAGCATCCCGACGGCTTCGGCTACTCCTGGTTCGCCGAGCGCTACCGCGCGTTCGCGGGCCGCCTCGACGTCGTCCTGCGCGGCGAGCACCGCGCCGGCGAGAAGTGCTTCCTCGACTTCCCGGGCGCCACGATCCCGATCACCGATCCTGTGACGGGCGGGATCACGCCGGCCGAGCTGTTCGTCGCGGTCCTCGGCGCCAGCAACTACACGTACGCCGAGGCCGTGCCCAGTCAGGCCCTGCCGCACTGGACGGCCGCCCACGTCCACGCGTTTGAGTTCTTCGGCGGGAGTGTGGCGATCCTGGTCCCCGACAACCTGCGGGCCGCGGTGACGAAAGCCGACCGCTACGAGGCCGATCTCAACCGGACGTACGAGGAGCTGGCCGCCCATTACGGGTGTGCGGTCATTCCCGCTCGGCCGTACAAGCCACGGGACAAGGCCAAAGTGGAATCCGGCGTGCTGGTCGCCGAACGCTGGATTCTGGCGGCCCTCCGCAACCGGACGTTCTTCAGCCTCGCCGAGGCGAACCGGGCGATCCGCGAGCGCCTCGACTGGCTCAATGCCCGTCCCTTCAAGAAACTCGACGGGTCCCGGGCGAGTCTGTTCGCGGAACTCGATCGACCGGCCCTGCGACCACTGCCCGCCCGCCCCTACGAGTACGGCATCTGGCGCCGGACGAAGGTCAGCATCGACTACCACGTGGAGCTCGATCACCACTACTACAGCGTGCCCTACCAGCTCGTCGGCGAGGTCTGCGATGCCCGCCTGTCGGCGACCACGGTCGAGCTCTTCGTCCGCGGCCGGCGGGTGGCGAGCCATCCGCGGAGCGCCGAACGGTTCCGGGCCAGCACGACGCCGTCGCACATGCCCGAGTCCCACCGCCGGCACCTCGAGTGGACGCCCGGACGGCTCGTGGCCTGGGGCGAGCAGGCAGGCCCGTCGACCGGCAAGCTCGTCGCCGAGCTGATGGCCCGCCGGCCCCATCCCGAGCAGGGCTACCGGAGCTGCCTCGGCGTCCTCCGGCTCGGGCGCCGCTACGGAGCGGAGCGCCTGGAAGCCGCCTGTGCCCGGGCCCTCGCCATCGACGCCCCGACCTACCGGAGTGTCGACTCGATCCTGCGCCACGGCCTCGAGGCCCGTCCGCTGCCGGCGCCCGAGGCGGGTCCCGCGCCGCCGCGCCGGCTCCACGCCAACGTCCGTGGCCCGTCCTACTACGAGTGAGAGAACGAGAGGAGACCAAGGTGTTCACGAACCCGACGCTCGACAAGCTCTACGCGCTCAACCTCGCGGGCATGGCCCGCGCTCTCGTCGAGCAGCAGGAACAACCCGGGACGTACGGGCCGCTGGCCTTCGAGGACCGGATCGGCCTGCTCGTCGACCGGGAGGCCAGCGAGCGCGAGAACCGGCGTCTCGAGCGGTACCGGCGGGCCGCCAAGCTGCGCATCACGGCCGCCATCGAGGACGTCGACTTCCGGGCCGCCCGGGGGCTCGACCGGGGTGTGCTGCTCGACCTCGCGGCGTCGCGCTGGGTGGCGGCCCGTCAGCAGGTCCTGATCGTCGGGCCGACCGGCGTCGGCAAGACGTACCTCGCCTGCGCGCTCGCGGAGGCCGCCATCCGGGCGGGCCACTCCGCCCTCTACCTGCGGACGCCCCGGGCGCTCACCGAGCTCGCCACCGCGCGCCTCGACGGGCGGCTGCCGCGCCTGCTCGCCGCCTGGGCCCGGCTCGACCTCCTCGTGCTCGACGACCTGGGACTGCAGCCGCTCAGCGACGCCCAGGCCGCCGACCTGCTCGAGGTCGTCGAGGACCGGGCGGGGATCCGCAGCACCCTCGTCACGAGCCAGCTCCCGGTCGCCCTCTGGCACGAGAGCCTCGGCGAACCGACCGTCGCCGACGCCATCTGCGACCGCCTGCTCGCCGCTGCCCACCGGATCGAGCTGTCGGGGGCATCCCTGCGCCGCTCAGAGCCACGCACACCGCAGGCGCATCCGGCGAGCGACGCCCCAGCGAACCCGTCGTGACCCTCAAGGGCTGGCAGCGCGCCACCTTGCCCGTGTCAGACTACGAGCCAACGACCACCGACCGCACCGAGAGGAGGTGAGGACCAGGGGATGAGCTGACGCCTTGCGTCGGCCGCTGGCGCGGCCTCCGAGGCGGGTGGCCAAGACCCGTGGAATCACGTGGCCATTTGACCGTGGACTGGCGTGGCCGATTCCGTGGAATGCGCACCAGCCCGTGCGCGAGCTCGGCATCGTGCTCAGCGGCCGCGTATCTGTGCGCACCCTGAAGGCGCCCACGGATACCTCCGCCGCGACCTCGAGATCGAGCCCGAGTGCCTCTCCCAGGAGCCCGATTGGGAATGATGGCGTGATTTGGCTCCACCGTGATGCCTTGCATCACGGCACGCTCAGGGGCCTTTCGGCTGCTCCGCCCGCGTCGCGTCGGTCACCGCTCCGCGCTGCTGGATAGCGGAGCAAGCCTGCTACCCTTGGGATCTGCTCCAGTCAAGGCGGCCTCGCTACTGTGGTCAGCGTGATGTGTCCGTCGGTGAGACTCGTCCCCGGGTCGATCGAACCGTGACAGGCGCCCCGACCTCCGGGTCGGTCTACGACGCTGTCGAGGCGAAGCTCCGTGCCGCCCGCGCCCCGATCGCCATCGTAGGCTTGCCGGTGGCTGACGGAGGGCATGCCGACCTCGAGCAAGAGGTGGCCTCGTCGCCCTTCGCCTCACCCGTCACGGGGCCGCCAGTGGCACCCAGGAACCGCTCTTGGCCGAAGCGATAACCGCCTCGACGAACCGCATGGCCCTGGCACCGTCCGACAGTGTCGGATACAGGGCGGTTGTCGGATCCGGCGGCTCCCCCGCCGCGACGGCCGCGTAGAAGGGGCGAAAGAGATCACGCAGCGCTTCCCCCCACCCCTCCGGATGGCCCGCGGGAAGTGACGGTATCCCCGGCTCGGACCCCGGGTCTGGGACGCGCGCCAGCAGGCGCGATTCATCCCGGGCACCCAGCCAGAGCTGCTCGGGATTCTCCTGCCGCCACGCGAGCGAGCGTAGGGAGCCTGCGAACTCGAGCGAGAAGTCGTTCTTGTGCCCGGGGCTCACCTGGCTTACGACGCATGCGCCCCGTGCACCGCCAGCGAACCGGACCAGCAGCGTCGCCGCGTCCTCCGAATGGATCGCCACGCGCTCCGTCGGGCCCGCTGAGGTTCCGAATGCGGCTGCCTCGCCAGCGGGACGCTCACGGAACGGGATGAACGTCGCCAGGTCGGCGAAGACCGCCTCGACCCGCAAGCCGGAGAGGTGCTCGACAGTATCGAACCAGTGCGATCCGATGTCCGCGACGGCACGGGAAGCGCCACCGGCTGCAGTGTCGACACGCCAGTTGTAGTCCGATGCGAATGCAAGCCAGTCCTGCAGGTAGCGGCCGTGCACGAGTCGGAGATCGCCGAGTTCGCCTTGCCGCACCAGTTCACGGGCACGGCGGATCATGGGGTACCCGCGGTGAGTGAACGACACCATCGCGTGGCGCCCGTGTCGTGCGGCGAGCTCGGCGAGCTCCAGCGCGGCTGCTGAGTCGAGCGCGACTGGCTTCTCCACGACCACGTGCTTGCCGTGCTCGAGGGCTGCTGCGGCAAGCGGCACGTGCGTCGCGTTGGGGGTGCAGACGTGCACGACGTCGATGTCGGGATCGGACACGATCGACTCGACGTCGAGCGAGGCACGCCCGATGTCCAGTTCTCGCGATCGCCTGGCGAGCTGGTCCGGGTCGGCGCCTCCCAACGCCACGACGTCGCCGTACCCGCCGCGCCGGACGGCGTCGACGTGGTGGGGCCCGACGAATCCAGTGCCGATGACCGCGACCCTGATCCGGGGCCGCCGCTCCAGCCACGACGCATCTCCGGTCATGTCCACCACGCGTTGGTGATCGCAGGCTCGAAGGGCGTCACGGCGCGCATGAATGCCACGGCCTTCGAGAAGCCCTCCTCCACGGACAGGAGGAGGTCCTCGTGTTCGATCGACAGCACGTCGTCGTATCCGGCGAGCCGAAGCGCGATCAGGATCCGGCGCCAGTCGATCTCGGAGTGCCCGTACCCCATCGTGCGGAAGATCCAGCTGCGGCGAGTCACGTCGCCCAGCGGCGTCGTGTCAAGCACGCCATTCACTCTTGCGGGCGGCAGCAGCGACGTGTCCTTAGCATGAACGTGGAAGATCGCGCCGGCCCGCCCGAGCGCGTCGATGGCAGCCTCGAGGTCAATACCCTGCCAGAAGAGGTGGCTGGGATCGAGGTTCGCTCCGATTGCCTCACCGTCCGGGCCACAGGACTCGCGAAGCCGCAGCAGGGTTCCCGGGTTGTACACCACGAACCCCGGGTGCATCTCAAATCCGAGCCGAACGCGGTGGGCACGCGCGAACGCCGCCTGCTGTTGCCAGTACGGGATCACCTTCTCGCGCCACTGCCACTCGAGTAGCTCGCCGTAGTCCGGGGGCCATGCGCAGGTGACCCAGTTCGGGTAGCGGGCGGCGTCCGAGTCCCCTGGGCAGCCACTGAACACGTTGACGGTGCGCACACCCAGGCGCTCGGCGAGCTCCACGGTGTGGACGAACGTGTCGTGGCTGGATGCCGCGACCTCGGATCGTGGATGCAGGGGGTTCCCTTGGCAGGAGAGGGCGCTGATGGTCAGTCCTCGGGTCTCCACCGCCCGCACGAACGCCGCCGTACGCCCAGGGTCCGCCAGAATCTCCACTGGATCGCAGTGCGCGCTGCCCGGGAAGTTTCCGGTCCCAATCTCGACGCAGTCGAGCCCCGCTTGGACGGCGCGATCGAGCGCCTCCTCGAAAGGGAGCGTGGCGAACAGGACCATGAACACACCGAGTTTCATCGCTCCTCCTCAGCCTCCGCCACGACGGTGACCCCGAGAAGGCGCCGCAGGAATCTCAGACCGTCGGTCGCGATCGCATCCTGGCTGCGCTCGAGGGGCCGCCAGATGGACGCGGCGGTGGCGATCGTCTGGTTCTCCGCGGTGAACGACTCGATGCAGACCGGGCCACGGTACCCGACGTCGGAGAGGGCGGCCACGACCGCCCGCCAGTCGATGTGGTCGTTGCCCGGCGCCCCCCTGTCGTTGCCGCATACCTGAACGTGCGCCAACCACCGGCCGGCCGATCTTATCGCCGCGCCGATGTCCTTCTCCTCGATATTCATGTGAAACGTGTCGACCTGGATCCCGCAGCCCGGCGAGTCGACCGCCTCGACGACCTCGAGGGCCTGCTCGACGGTGTTGATGAGACTGGTCTCGTATCGGTTGAGCGGCTCGATCGCGAGTGTGACGCCCGCTTTGGCGGCCGCGTCGGCAGGATCACGGAGTGCCTCGGCCAAGCGCGCGACGGTCGCACGGCGCTCGCCGGGCCCGAGGTGCCAGGTGCGTCCGACCGGTGCGTAGATCGGACCCCCGACGATGCCGGCACCGACACGCGCGGCCAGACGCACACAATCACGCAGGTACGCCTGCGTGGTGGCAACAGTTCCGCGGTCCTCGCAGACCAGATCCCTGGTCGCGGGCATGACTGCGCAGGTCGTCGCTCCGAGCCCGAGGCCGCCGAGGATCTCGGCGGCTAGACCTGGGTCCCAGTCGCCCGGATCCTCGATGGGCAGCTCGACGACGTCGAAGCCCCAGGCGCGGATTCGCGGAGCGAGGACGGCAAGGCGCTCGTCGGTCAACGGAGACGTCCAAATCCAGGTGTTGGCTCCGATGGCGTTCAATTTGCGGCGTCCGAGTATCTGGAGACAAGGCGCAGCCAAGGAGCCCGACCCCCGGTTGGCCGCTCTCGGCGCCCCTTCTCGTCGATAATCGACACCGGTGGCATGTCCGGGTTGCACAAGTAGTCACCGGCGATGCCCGTTACCGGGCCTGCTTCCACGCGGCCGCGATCACACGCGGAGAACCCGTCGCTGCGGGGATACACGTCGCCATCGACACGGGGGGGCTCTGCCGCCTCGACAGCCGCCGAAACCGACTCGAGCGGCCCCGGCCGCAGGATCCCCGATCCGTCGCCGAGCACCTCGCGCACCCGCTTGGTCTGGTGGACCACCTCAGGGCCGTTATTCGAGCGGAAGTGCAGCTGAACGAGACGGGCCTTCATTCGTGGCTACTTCTTCTTCCTGCCGCGCCGCTCGATCAAGGGGCCGAGGAAGGCCCTGCTCCGCTCGGCCTGGTCGATCGTCCCGCACTCGACACTGAGCGTGATGTCGCGGTCGAGTGGGTCGAGCAGATCTAGCACCCGCTCCCAGTCGACGACCCCGTCGCCACAGGCGCAGCCGACCGGCGTGCCCGTCACTTTCCCACGCTCGCGTTCGCTGTGCTCGATCGAGATGTCCTTCGCGTGCACGTGATAGACACGTTCAGCCACGCGCCCCAGCGCTTCGTATGGGTCCTCGGCCGCGGCGAGATATGCGTTACCGGTGTCCCAGTTCACCTGAATCCACGGAGACGCAACAAGATCGACAATCCGCAGCAGCCCGTCCGACGTCTTCGTGTAGATCCCGTGCGGCTCGATGCAAATGTAGACCCCATGACGGGCCGCGACGAGCTGGGCCTTCTCCAGTGTGTAGCGCATCACCTCATGCGCATGCGCGTCGTTCATCCAGTCGGGCTTGATCATTTCGTCTGTGTTCACGAAGCGCGCGCCTACCTGGTCAGCAAGCACGATCGCGTGCGTCAGTCTAGGTACCGCGGCTTCCGGTTTCATGAGAGGACTATGGCCACTGATGCTGGAAACACCCACGCCGTATCGGCTGCAGATGTCACGCATCAGGAGAGGGTCCTCCTCCATCGAGAAAGAGTGAAAGTAGTGCACTTCGCTCAGAAGTTCCCAACCGGTGTGCACCATCGGCTCGACCCAGCGATATCCGAGCTCGGACGCGATCTGAACGCCATCCTCGAAGCTCTTGTCGGCGCTGCGGACGAACTCCATGTTCACGGCGAGTCGGTAGGTCGCCATCTGCCGTCCTCCAATGACCGCAGGAGAGGCCTGGCTCAGAAGGCCTCTCCTGCGGTCGCCCCTTAGCCGGTGTTCCGGTGCTAGGCCGGCGGATTCTGGACTGGCTGTGGCAAGGGAGCCGCCATGAACTTGGCGACCTGGGTCGGATCTGTATAGAATTCCCAGCCGACCGCGTCGCTCATGTTCGCTTTGGTCACGAAGGTTGTGTACGAATAGTAGAGCTTGCCTCCGCTGATTTGATGGTTCAAGTAGGCGTCGATGAGGCGAATCGAATAGAGACCCTCAAGGGACGGTGAGCAGGTGTCGTCTGCCTTCAACCATCCGGCCTGCACCCCGGCGAGACCATACGGAGCGCCATTCATCGATACCAAGGTGACCTGCTGATCCTTGTGCGCCGCGACCAGCGCCGTGTGCACACCGACCGCCATGTCGTCATTCTCGGCGTAGATCACGCTCAGATCCGGGTATTTCGCGAGAATGTTCTGCGCGGCCGTGTATGCCTGTGGCCGGAGCCAATTGCCGGTCTGTGTTGCGACGTACTCGAGCTTCCCGCCCGCGCACGACATCGGCGGCTGGCCGTTGACAAGGTTTCCGCTGCAGCCCAGACCTTGCAGGAACCCGGTCCGGTAGCCTTCGGCGTCACCGCGCCCCAGTTGGCCCGTGATGATCGCGACCTTGCCGGTGGCGTTCTGCTTCACCCAAGTGCCGTCGGCGGCGCCGTACGGCTGGAGGTTGACCTGCTCGAACCCGATAACGTTCGGATCGTTGATGTACTGGGACGAGTACCCGTACATGAGGAAGATCGGGATGCCCGCCTTGCCAGCGGCGGCGATGGACGCGGTCTCTGTCGCGAGGCCGACCGAGTACCCATCGATCGCCTTCACGCCCGCCGCGACCGCATTCTGGACGTTGGCGAGCTCAACCGACGGACTGATGTTCGGGTTCGGGTAGGCCTTGACGGTGTAGCCGAGCGCCTGCGCGGCCGCCATTGCCCCCTTCAAGCCGTACTGATAGTAGAGATCTGGACCGGAGAGCAAGAACGCGATCGTGCCCTTACTACCCGCTGCCGCTGCGCTGGCGGCCGGTGCCGCTGCGCTGGCGGCCGGTGCCGCTGCGCTGGCGGCCGGTGCCGCTGCGCTGGCGGCCGGTGCCGCTGCGCTGGCGGCCGGTGCCGCTGCGCTGGCGGCCGGTGCCGCCGTGCTGGCGGAGCCAGAACAACCGGCCAGCATTGCTACAGTCACAAGCGCAATGCTGATCTTGACGTACCTTGACATTCCTCCTCCTTACCCGAGGACCCCAATCACATGGCCCCCCAGATCACGCTCTCGCATTCACTATCGCGCCGCACCTCCTCATCTGCCGGCTCACATCCGGCCGCCCCCCAGATCATTGCGCAGTCACGCCACTCGGTCCGACCTTGTCACCATCACCGCGATGATGATGATGATGCCAAGTGCGATCTGTTGGATATTGCTGCCCAAACCGGCAAACACAATTGCGTTTTGCACGATGCCCCACAGCGCAACACCTTGCAGTGACCGTAAAGCGCCGCCCCGCCCGCCAAACAGCGCCGTGCCGCCGATCACCGCGCATGCAATCGACTCCAGCTCAAAGTTCTGCGCCAGGTTAAACGACGCCTCGTTGATTTGTCCCGCAAGTACCATGCCGGTAACGCCCACCAGAGCGCCCATCATCGTGTAGAGATATATCTTCGTCCGCTTGACCGGGATGCCTGACAAATAGGCGGCCTGTTCATTTCCGCCAATCGCATATGTGTTCCGACCAAGCGGTGTCCAGCGCAGAAACGCATACGCCATGATCACAACAATGACCATCGGCAGTGCCACCGCGGGCAATCCGAAGAACGGGGGATATGACGGCAGGTTGCCGCCGAACGCCGTGTAGAGCCCCTTCATGTCGTTCACCGGGGCGCCTCCCGTCAACTGAGTGTCTACGCCGAACAGGAGGATCGACATGCCGAGCGTGATGATGAAGGGGTGTGCGCGGTTCTGAGCGGCCAGCACACCGTTGACAAAGCCAACAGCAGTCGCCCCTCCAACGCCGGCCAAGATACAGAGCCAGAGCGGATACCCGTTCGTAAGGAGCAGGCCGGTGACGATGCTTGAGAACGCGATGTTGTAGCCGACCGAGAGATCGAGGCCTGCAGAGATCAGCAGGATCGCTTGCCCCATCGTGACTATCCCAAGTGGCGCGATCTGGCTCAGGATGTTCTCGAAATTGCCAACAGTCAGGTAGCGGCTCGAAGTCGAGGCGGTGACAACGACGAGCAGGCCCATGACTGCGATCGGCCAAGCCGTCAAGATGTCCGAGTTGCGCAACCAGGCTCGCACACGCCGGCCCCTCCACGAGCCGCGGGTGGAGTCTGGTTGCAGCGTGGAGCTGGCGGTGCCCGGAAGGTCAGTCGGTGCCGGTGCGCTCACGATGCACGTCCCTTGGCCGAGCCGACCGTCAGGTCGAGGATCGCCGCATAGCTCGTGTTCTTCGGAGCGATATCGGCAATCACGCGGCCCCCGCGCAATGCGACGACGCGATCCACGAACTCCAGCAGGTCCCGAATGTCGGTCGAGATGACCAGAATTGCCTGTCCCGCGGCGGCCAAACCGCGGATGATCCGGTGAATCTCAGCTTTAGAGTGCACATCCACAGCCTGGGTTGGCTCCTCAAGTACGAGCACGTGCGAATGGGCCGCCAGCGCCTTCGCGATGAGCACCTTCTGCTGATTGCCACCGCTCAGGGTCTTTACAGGCGTGTCGATCGACGGGACGACGATGTTGAGGGTCTGCACGAAGCCGCGCGCGATGTCCCCCTCTCGCTTCAGAGAGAGGACGCCGAGACGGGTGATCGACGGCAGGTCGACGAGCGTGATGTTGCTCGCAACCGAAAGGACCGGGACCAAGCCTGCTCTGCTGGGGTCCTCCGGGACCATGAAGAGCCCACGGCGGATCGCGTGCTGTGGTCCGGTGGGCTCATACGGCTCGCCCGTCAGCAGCAACCGGCCCGAGCGCGGCCTGTCCAGCCCGAACAGAACTCGCGCGATCTCGTGACCGCCAGCTCCGATCACGCCGGTGACGCCCACGACCTCGCCTTCGCGCACCGAGACGTTCACATCGTGCAGGAGCCCAGTGCTGACATGCTCGATCTCCAGCGCGACCGCCTGACCGTTTCCGCCCAGCTGGGGCCCTCCCGCTTCGGACCGCCCCTCGAGCCGCCGCCCGGCCATCAGCGTCACGACCTCGCCCTGGCTGAGCTCCGCCGCCGGCCGCGTCATGACGAGCTTGCCGTCACGCAGGACGGTGACCCGGTCCGCGAGCTGGAAGACCTCTTCGAGGTTGTGGGACACGTACAGAACGCCGGTGCCCTCGTGCTTGAGGTCGTCGATGAGAGCGAACAGCTGCTCGATCCGGCCGGCATCCAACGCCGCCGTCGGCTCGTCCAGGACGAGCAGCTTCGCCCTCCGAAATAGGGCTTTCGCGATGGCCACCAAGTGCTGCTCCGGCGTTGCGAGTCGCGCTACGGCAACCTCGGGGTCAATGTCAAGCCTGAAGCGAGCGAGCAATGCGCGGGTGAGCTCATTCGCCTGGCGTCGATCGATGGCGATTCCCCTGGCCGTCGGCAGCTGCCCTAAGAGGACGTTCTCAGCGACGGACAGCCAAGGCACCAGCTGAGAGCGTTGATGGACGACTGCAATGCCGCGGCTGTAGGCGTCGTGCGGGGAGTAGGTGCCGACGATCTGGCCGTCAAACACCATGCGCCCCCGGTCCGGGGGGTGAACACCCGAAATGCATTTGACGAGGGTCGACTTCCCCGCACCGTTCTGTCCGATAAGGGCATGGACCTCGCCGGCAGCCACTGACAGGCTGACATCGTCGAGGGCCTGAACGCCCGAGAAGTGCTTGCTCAGCCCCTCGATCTCTAGCAGGTGCGTGCTGGACAGGGTCTGTCCGGTCCCGTCAGTCACGGACCTCAACCTCGTGGACGGCTCGCTCAGTCGCACGCCCGACGGCGCCCGGAGACGGCACCGAATAGGTGGAGCGGCAACGTGCCCGGTCCGCCATGGGGTCCGAAGGCAGCATTGTCGTCAGTGGGGGCCGGAGGCGAGCGGGCTCCGCTTTCATCCCTTCGACGCTCCAGGGTTGGCTGCCTCTGGGTTTGCTGCGAGTCGCCGCCCTGCCCAGATGCGTACGAGCAGGGACCCGCCAAGCCGGCAGACATCCCGCGCGGCGGAGCCGACGTGGACGCGCTTGGGGCTCATGCGCCCGTGCCAAAGCACAGGCGACGCGTGCCAGGCTGCTGGTGCACCTGAGCCTCCTCAGTCGAACAGCATGGTCGAACGGTCAGCGTACGCAGAGAAAACCTTTACCGTGCGATCCTAGCGTAGCAGGTCAAGTGTCGGTGCGCCTCCATGCGGGCCGGCGCGCGAGGCGAGCTGCCTTTGTCGATCCCTCGCCGGCCCCACCTGTCCAGTGGCTGATGGCCGGTGCCAAGGGATCGTGGCTGGCGATTGCAGCACTCACAGGGTGATCGGATCAGGCCTGCCATTGCGATGACGCTGGCGAACGGGTGGAGAGCTCCCCACTGAACCGGTGGGAGTCTGCTTGACCTGCCTTGTCCACGTGGGCGTTGGGCGGCCGCGGACGCATACCGGGTTGACAACCCAGCCCGCTCCGGCGCAGTGTGTAGCAAACGGTTGCAGGGGGGCGGAGCAGCACTGAAAGGGAAGACCGATGGCCATCAGGACCGCTCGGCGGTCGGACGGGAAGCTCTTCATTGACGGTGCCCACGCTGACGCCTCCTCGGGCAAGGTCGCTCCGGTCACCGAGAAGGCCACGGGGCGACAGATCGGCAGCTTCGCCGTTGCTGGACGGGCGGATCTCGACAGGGCTGCCCACGCCGCGCGATCATCGCAGACAGCTTGGGCGAGCGCGAGCTACGAGGAGAGGGCGGGGCTCCTGCGCCGGGTCGCGGCACTTATCGAGGAACGAGCGGACGAGATCGCTGACGTCATCGTGCGTGAGACGGGCGCGATCCGCGGTAAGGCAGGGTACGAGGTTCACGCGAGCCTCAACGAGCTGTATGAGGCGGCCGCCCTTGCATCACGCGCGACGGGCGAGATCGTCCCATCGGCGAACACGGGCAAGCTCAACATCGTCCAGCGGATCCCCGTAGGCGTCGTGGCAGTGATCACGCCGTGGAACTTTCCGTTCATCCTGGGGTTCCGTGCCGTTGCGCCTGCGCTTGCCCTCGGCAACACGGTCGTTCTGAAGCCGGCCTCGCTGACGCCCATCTGCGGTGGTCAGCTCTTTGGCGAGTTGTTCGAGGCAGCCGGTGCACCGGCCGGCATCATCAATGTCATAACCGGCTCGGGCCCCGAGGTCGGAGAGCCGCTGGCGTCTCACCCGGATGTCAACATGATCCACCTGACGGGCTCAACCGAGGTCGGGGT
Source organism: Chloroflexota bacterium (assembly GCA_021789355.1). Next base: position 14,569 of record JAJYJR010000039.1, read on the forward strand.
TCGGATGGCCGAGATCGCGGCACACAGCCTCAAGAAGGTCAGCCTCGAGCTGGGGGGAAACAACGCGTTGGTCGTTCTTGACGATGCCGACGTGGAGACAGCGAGCATGATCGGCGCCTGGTCGAGCTGGCACTACCAGGGGCAGACCTGCATTACGGCTAGTCGCCAGATTGTGATGCGCTCCATCGCCGACCGATACGTGGACGCGCTAGCGAGGCGCGCGCACGCGATCGTCGTCGGCGATCCGTCGACCGACACCGTGGGCCTTGGGCCCATGATCAGCGAGACACAGCGCGACCATGCGCACGGTCTCGTGCAGGCGTCCATAGCGGCGGGCGCTACCCTCGTCGAGGGCGGCACCTACGATGGATTGTTCTACCGACCCACGGTCCTGCACCATGTCACCCCTGACATGCCGGCTTACACAGAGGAGATCTTTGGGCCCGTCGCGCCAGTCACTGTCGTGGACACCGAGGAGGAGGCGCTGGAGCTTACGAATGCGACTCCCTACGGCTTGGTGAACGCGGTCTACACGGGAGACATCGCCCGCGGTTTCGCGTTCGCCGAGAAGGTGCGCTCTGGGATGGTGCACGTCAACGACGCGACACCCCTCGATGAGGCGCATGTGCCATTCGGGGGCGTCGGCATGTCTGGAATGGGAGGTCGCTCGGGCGGCGACGCGAATCTCGAAGAGTTTACGGAGCGGCGCTGGATCAGCATCCAGCGGACGCCGGTCCAATACCCGTACTAGCGCGAACGCTTGCGCCACCTGCTGGCAGAGCGTTCGCGGCCGAAGTCCCGGCGGCAATGCATCGACGCACTCGAGGATGGTCAGGGCGTCGGAAGAGGAATAACGATACGGACGAGGAGACAGGATGGCCGAAGCACAGCATGCCGCAGTGGCAACGCCGCCGCGGCATGCAGACGTCCTGATCATCGGCGCCGGCGCATCCGGATCAGTCGCGGCCAAGACCTTGGGCGAGGCGGGGTTCCGGGTTGTCTGTCTCGAGCAGGGCGACTGGCCCGACTACGAGCTGGCCCGAGCCGACAAGCCGGACTATGAACTCACGCAGGGGCGCGACTGGAACTGGAATCCCATCACACGTAAGTGGCCGGGTGACTACCCCATCGACGAATCCCAGTCGGACATCACGGCGCTCATGTTCAACGGCGTTGGTGGTGGCACGGTTATGTACGCGGCGCATTGGCAGCGCAGCATGCCCTCCGACTTCCGCGTGCGGACTCTCGACGGCGTGGGGGACGACTGGCCGCTCACGTATGAGGACCTACGCCCGTACTACGAGCGGGTGGAGGTTGACATGGGCATCTCCGGTCTGGACGGCGACACGGCGTTCCCCCCCGGACCAGGGTGGCCCAATCCCCCCTCACCACTCGGCGTCGCCGGCAGACTCGTGGCGCGGGCGCACAACCAGCTCGGCTGGCACTGGTGGCCCGGCCCGAATGCGATCGCCACGCGCGCCACGGCTCATCTCAAGGCATGCGCGCGTCGCGGAACTTGCCTTTGGGGCTGCAGCGAGAAGGCCAAGGCATCGTTCGACCTGACCCACTGGCCGGATGCGCTGAAGCACGGGGTTGAGCTGCGCACGCGCTCACGGGTGCGTCGTCTCCTCGCGGAGAGCGACGGCCGGATTCGCGGGGCCGAGTTCGTGGACGCCGACGGCCACGAGTTCATCCAAACGGCAGATGTCACCATAATGGCCGCGAACGGCATCGGCACGCCGCGCCTGCTACTGGCTTCAGCGACCGATCGGTACCCCGAAGGATTGGCGAACTCGTCCGGCCTGGTCGGCAAGCGGCTAATGATGCACCCGTTCAGCACCGTCGTCGGGCTATTCGACCAGGACCTCCGGAGTTGGGAGGGACCCTGGGGACAGTCAATCCACTCGCTGGAGTTCTACGAAACAGACACGCGGCGCGGGTTTGTCCGGGGTGCGAAGTGGGGCCTGCAACCGAGCGGCGGCCCGGTCTCGATGACGCGGACGTATCCGTTTGGCGACAACCCGATCTGGGGAGAGAACTTCCACGAAAACATCCGCAAGCGGCTTGGCCGTTCTGCGATGTGGGGGATTATCGCCGAGGATCTGCCGGACGAGCGGAATCGGGTCGAACTGCACCCAGAATTGAAGGATGCCGCCGGGGTGCCAGCCGCGAAGATACTCTACCGAGCGGACGAGAACTCGGAGCGGCTCGTCGCCTTCCACCAAGCTCGTGCCGCGGAATCGCTGCGGACTGCCGGGGCGTACGAAGTCATCGTCGCCCCGTTTATTCGAGAGACCGGCTGGCACACGCTGGGCACTGCAAAGATGGGGGATGACCCCCGCACCGCCGTCGTGGACAGCTTTGGACAATCTTACGATCACCCGAACCTTTACATTATCGACGGCAGTGTCTTCCCCACATCAACCGGCATGAATCCGACAGCAACCATCGCGGCGGTGGCGCTGCGGGCCTCGGAGCACTTGATCGCCGGGCGTCGGAACCAGGCGGTGGCACGATGAGCGGACAGAAGATGGCCATCGACGATCGAGCAAGGGCAACGTTCGCTGGATTGGCCGATGCGCTGATCCCGGCCGCCGACGGCATGCCGTCGGCGAGCCAAGCCGGGGCGGCGGGCAGGTGGCTCGACGCGGTGCTCGAGTCTCGGCCGGACCTGGCCGAACCCTTGCTCGCGCTCATGCGGCGGCTTGAGGGAAGCGATCCCCGTGAAGCTGTTGCAGACCTTCAGACGCATGACCCAGCGGCGTTCGGAGTGCTGGCTGAGATCATCCCGAACGCGTACTTCATGAACCCTGACGTGCGCGCGCGCGTGGGATATCCAGGTCAGGTTGGTCTCGAAGTTGACACCACGTGGCCACCCGACTGGCTGGACCTTCTCGAACCGGTCATCGAGCGCGGGCCTATCTACCGTGACCCGGCTGCACATGCAGGGCGCGATATAGCTCGCGGCTGACGCTCGCGGCGAGTTGGCGACAGGCTGATCCGGATCACCACGGGTCATCCGCAGCATCTGTGCCTAGGTCACTGACGCCCCAGCTACGCGCTTGGCTGAGGCGCAGGCCGCGCTATCCGGTGCTGGCGACGATCGGTCCAACTGGGATGCCAAGTCTTTCCGTCATCTGGGCCATGCTCCTCGATGACGATCGGGTGCTCATGAACACGCGGCAGGACCGGCAGAAGGCCGCGAACTTGCGGCGCGATCCTCGAGCGAGCCTGTGCTTCGAGGACGGGTACGTCTACGTGACCCTTGAGGGTCGCGTCGCGATGTACCCGGACCCCGATCTTGCCGACATCAAACAGCTGTGCGCGTACTACCGAGATGACAAGGACTTCTCCGGCCAGCAGGGAGAGCGGGTCAGCCTGCTGCTGTCGATCGAGCGGGTGCTGGTGCACCTTGATCGACTCTGAGATGAGAGGCTGCGGAGGGGCGGGACGCAGGCGACGGAGCAGCCTGCTCCGTCGGCCCCGCTTGGCTGGACGAACACGGCCGTCGAGCCGCGCACTACGACGTCGGCAGTGAGGTGGACGATGCGACCCTGGCCTCCAGGCGGCGTCATGGCGAACTGCATGAGCCCGGCGGCCCATCTCCGACGGCCAACATGTCGTTGGCCGCGAAGACCGCTGTGAAGGCGACCTTGGAGTCGATCAGCCGACTGCATGACCCGTACGCGCCATCGCGGCTGAAGTCGCTGCTCACGACGAGTGCCGGATCGGGCTGGATCCCGTATGCGAGTGATAGCGTGAAACGGACCCACCCAGGGGGCGCAACGATCGGGTAAAGCAGGACCACCTTGACCCTCTCACCATCCAGTACGGTGCCGGTGATTGAAGCCGCAGCCGCCCTGGAGGAAAG
>JAJYJR010000688.1 GCA_021789355.1 Chloroflexota bacterium
CACTCGCTGAGCGGCCGACCTCAGCACTCGGCAGAAGTGGGCCACCTGTGCTCGCCCGGAGTAGGCCAGTCGAGAAGCGGTGTTCGGTGACGCGAGGCGGTCGCGCAGAGGGCTGAGGAAGCAGTCCCCAGATTCCCGAGGGGATCAAAACGCCACCGCCGAAGGCGGTCCCACGCCTCCGGCGGTGCGAGTTGGCTTGCGGTGAGTGGGCGCCCGGGCCTCCGGCATTCCGTCGGGTCGCGGGATGGTCGCCACCAGGGCCCGCTCTTGGCAGTCCGCCGGAGGCCCAGGCGCTTTTCAGAAGTTCGGGTCGACGTCGCGGTCGCCGTGGACGTGGTCGAGCAGCTCGGCGTAGCCGTCGAGGAGGGCGCGGAGGCTGTTGGCCAGGAGCACGATGGACGCCGCCAGAGCGCGCTGGGTGGGCGGCGGCTCGGCCCCCAGGCCGCGGCAGGCGTCGTCCTCGAGTTCGGGGTGCTCTGCGCGCATCGAGCGCACGACGAGCACGAGGGTGGTGTCCAGGATCGCGAGGAGCGGGCGCTGGCTCTCCAGGACGATCTGGTCGAGCGCGGGCAGTCGGTTCATGAGGGTCCCTTTGGTCAGCCCTGCCGCGCCCGCAGACTGGGGCCGTCGATCTTCACGGTGTGGCAGCGCTCCCGGATTCGGCCGAGCAGCGCCTCGACGAGCGCCTTGTTGCCGAGGAAGCCGTGCCACTCGTCGTAGTCGAGGTTGGTCGTGATGATGGTCGGGCGGCGCTTGTGCCGCTCCTCCATCAGCTTGAAGAAGATGTTGGTCTGCTCGGGCTTCAGGTTGAGGTAGCCCATCTCGTCGATGGTCAAGAGGTCGATCCGGGCGAGGTGGTTGACGAGCTTGCGCGACGAGCGGTCGGCCAGCGAGGCGTACATCTCGTCGAAGAGGTCCTGGGCCTTGACGAAGAGCGCCCGGCGCCCGTTCTGCAGCGCCTTGAGCATCAGGCCGATGGCCAGGCCGGTCTTCCCGACGCCGGTGGGGCCGATGAAGACGATGTTCTCGGCCCTGGCCAGGAAGTCGAGCTCGGCGAAGGTGCGGATCTGCCGCTGCGAGACCCCCGGCTGCTTCTTGAAGGGGAAGGACTCGAGCGTCCACTCCTCGGGCATCCGGGCGTTCTTGACGCGCCACGCCAGCGCGCCCTCCTGGCGGCTCTCCCACTCCGCGCGCAGCAGGCGGATCCAGAGCCTCTCCACCGGCAGGCCCTCCTTGTCCGCCTTGGCCAGCGCCTCGTCGAAGAGCTCGCGCACCTTCTTCAGGTGCAGGCTCTTGAGCAGCTGCTCCAGCTCGTCATTCATCGCCGCCCTCCTCGTCGTCGCGGTCGACCGGCGTCACGAAGTACTCGTGGGCGACCTCCCTGAGCACCATCCGCTCCAGTCGGTCGAGGTCGTAGAGCCCGTACTGCTCGGCCTGTCGCACCGCGGTCAGGAAGGGCGACCGCGGATAGTCGCGCTGCAGCTTGAGCAGCCGCCGCAGGGCGAGGGTGCCGCGGCCCGAGGCGCGCTTCTTCAGGGCCGCGACGTACGAGGCCAGCGAGGGCTCGGCCTTCAGCAGCGACTCCTCCTCGGGCGGCGGCGCCTCCTTGCGCCGTCCCTCGCCGCGCGGTGGCCGGTGCGCCGGGTCGGTCTTGCGCACGTTCGTCCCGTCGATCACCCGCTCCCAGCTCGCCACCATGCGCGGGCCGTCGAAGACCTCGATGCGGTCCTTCGTCTCGCGCACCTCCAGCTGCCGGCCCATGAGCGCGTACGGGACCGAGTAGCGGTTGGTGGCCACGTTGACGTAGCCCTCGGAGTCGACGATGCGGTGGTGGAGCTCGTAGACCTCCGGGACGTAGATGGGCAGGGGCTTGAGGCGAGGCTTCTCGGAGACGAAGAGCTCGCGCCGGCTGGCGTGCAGCGAGCGGCTGAAGAGGGCGTTCTTCTGGTCGCACCAGGTCCGCGCCTCCTCGTTGAGGTGCCGCCAGTCCCGGAAGTCGCGCCCGGCCAGGAAGTTCTTCTCGATGTAGTTGAAGTGCCCCTCGACCCGCGCCGAGCGGTTCGCGTCGCCGATCTCGTGCGCCTTGATCTCGAAGCCGTAGCGCTCGGCGAAGGCCGCCATCTCCGGCACCGGGACCATGTCGGCGCCCGAGCCCTTGAGCACGACGACGTGCGTGTTGTCGATCATGCAGCGCGCGGCCACGCCTTCGAAGTACGCGAAGGCCTCGGTCAGGAAGAGCTTGCACTCGAAGCGCGTGAAGCGCGGGTAGAGCTGGAAGAAAAACATCCGCGAGAAGCCCATGACCAGCGAGGCGGTCTGGGCCTTGCGCCTCACCCCGCCGATCTTCGGCTCGTGCGGCGAGGTGTCGTGCTGCATCTCCTCGCCGGGCGCGAAGTCGTAGTGGCCGGAGGGCTTGGGCGGCTCGTAGCCGATGCCGTGGCGCCGGCAGAAGGAGGTCAGCGCCGGGTAGGAGAGCTTGGCGCCCTTCTTGGCCAGCTCCTCGTGGACGCGCACCAGGTTGCCGCCGCAGGAGGCGTGCTGCTCGAGGATCTCCTCGCGCCACACGTCGGCGAGCTGGGGCCGCGCGATCAGCGGCACCTGGTCGCTGCCGCTCGCGATGACGTCCCTCACCGTCGCCCGCGAGATCTTCAGGGCCCGCGCGATGGAGCGCTTGCTGCGCCCCTTCCCGTGCAGCGCCAGGATGGCCGCCCGCAGCTTCTGGTCAAGCATCGCCAAGCTCCTTGTCGCCGAGCGCGAAGAGCGCGGCCGCGTCGGCCTTCGCCTGCGACAGGCACCGCCGGACCTCGTCTCGCTCCGCGGCCGCGAGTTCGCGCGCCGCGCCCTCGCGCAGCCGCTTGCCGACGCGCCGGGCGATCCCGGCCAGCGCCCCGAGGTCGCCGAGCAGCTGCTGCGCGGCGCCCGGCTCGACCTTGGCGCGCCGCACCTCCTCCTGGGCCTTCAGGTAGGTCCAAGGGTCCTTGAGCAAGAGCTCGCGGGACTTCGCCCCGCCGCCCAGCCATGCCCCGTACAGCGCCCCCATCTGCCGGCTCGAGGCCCGCCGATTGCCGAGTCCGGCGACGAGCGCGAGCGCGTCGGCCGGGTTGGCGCGCGCCAAAGGCACCAGGTACTTCATCGCCACGTGCGCGCCGACGGACCCGTCACGCACCCGCTGCTGGATCTCCTCGGGAAGATCCTCGACGAGCGCCAGTCGCCGGCTCACCCAGCTCACCGTCCGCTCGAAGCGCTGCGCCAGCTCCTGCTGCCCGAGCGCGAAGCGCACCACCAGCTCGTGGAGCAGCCAGGCCTGGTCGAGCGGCCCGTCGCCCTGGGCGCTGCGCATCAGCCGCTCCAGCAGCAGCGCCTCCGCCTCCGGCAGGTCCCAGACCGTGGCCTGGACCGTGTCCGCCTTCAGCGCCTTCAGCGCGCGCACCCGCTTGTAGCCGTCCACCACCACCCGCGCGCCGCCCTCCGCGGCCACGACGACGATGGGCGCCTGCTGCCCGTGCTGCGCCAGCGACGCCAGCAGACGCTTCTCCCGCTCCGGCGCGCGCCGCCGCAGGGACTGGTACCGAAGATCCAGCTGGTGAAACTCGAGCTCCATCGCATCCTGCGACAAGGGCTCATCTGCGAAGTCCGATCACCCGGCATCGACAGCCGCAGACCACGCACTTCCCCTGTCGCAGGAAGGCATCCTGAG
>JAJYJR010000689.1 GCA_021789355.1 Chloroflexota bacterium
CCTCGACCCCGACCCCGAGCCTGCCGTCGCCCGCCTCGACCCCGAGCCTGCCGCCCGCGTCGACCCTGCCGAGCCCGAGCGCCACGCAGGTTCGACCGTCGGCCTGTCGCCGTGGGAGCGCTGGCTCGAGCTCTGCGCCCGCATCGACGGCCGCCCTCGCCACCTCGGGATCCACGTCGGCGGCATGCTCGTCACCGCCACCCCCCTTGTCGAGATCGCGCCCCTCGAGCGCGCCACGATGCCCGGCCGCGTCGTCGTCCAGTTCGACAAGCGCGACGTCGAGACGATGAAGCTCATCAAGCTCGACCTGCTCGGCCTGCGCATGCTCTCGGCGATCGACGACGCCCTCCGCGACATCACGGCCGACTGTGGCGTGGTGCTCGCCCTGGACCGCCTGCCCGAGGACCTGCCCGACGTCTTCCGCATGATCCGCGCCGCCGACACGGTGGGCGTCTTCCAGATCGAGTCGCGGGCCCAGATGCAGACCCTCCCGAAGTCGGCGCCCACCACCCTCGACGACCTGGTGGTGCAGGTCGCGATCATCCGGCCCGGCCCGATCCAGGGAAACGCCGTCCATCCCTACCTGCGCCGCCGCCAGGGGATCGAGCCGGTGACGTATCTGCACCCGTCGCTCGAGCCGATCCTGCGCGAGACGTTCGGCGTGATCCTCTATCAGGAGCAGGTGATGGAGATCGCCATCCGGATCGCCGGCTTCAGCGCGGCCGAGTCGGACGGCTTCCGGCGGGCGATGGGGACCTGGCGGTCCAGCCGCGAGATGGAGAAGCTCCACCGGCGGTTCGTGGACGGGTGCCGGACCGTGAGCGGCCTGGACGAGGAGCAGGCCGAGGAGCTCTTCCGGCAGGCGGCCGCCTTCGCCAGCTTCGGCTTCAACAAGAGTCACGCCGCGGCCTTCGCGCGGACCGCGTACGAATCGGCGTTCCTGAAGCTCTACTACCCCGCGCAGTTCACCACGGGGCTCATCAACAACCAGCCGATGGGCTTCTACCCGGTGGAGGTGCTCGTCAACGACGCCAGGCGGCATGGCGTGGCCGTGCTGCCGGTCGACCTGAACCGCAGCCGCTACCGGACCGCGACCGAATGGGTGGGGATGCCGGGGGAGCCGCTGCCGGAGGGATCGGGGATCGAACGGCGGCCCCCGGTCGTCCGGTCGTCGGGGTGCGTCGTGCCGGACGGACGGGCGCGGTGGCAGCTGGCGGCCGAGTCGGCGCAGGGGTACGGGGTGCGGCTCGGGCTGCACCTGGTGAAGGGGATCGGCAAGGAGCACGCCGAGCGGCTGGACGGGGAGCTGGAGCGAGGCCCGTACCGGTCGCTGGCGGATGTCGTGGCACGGACGGGCCTGGCCGAGGAGGTGGTCGAACGGCTGATCCGGGCGGGCGCGCTCGACTCGCTGGGGCGGCCGCGGCGGGAGCTGCTCTGGCAACTCCGCGAGGTGGCGGCGTCGACGGGCCGGCAGACGGCGGGGCGCGCGTGTCCACCTGCGGGCGGAGCCGCACGCGCGCCGGGAGGAAGTGCGGGGGGTCCTGCCGGGGGGTCGGCCGGGCTTTTCGCTTCGCCCGCCCGGCGCGACCCGCCCGTCACCCCCTTCCCGGGCCGCGTGTCCGGCCCCGGGCCGCGCGGAGATGAGGTCCGGGTCGCTCCGGCCCCCCCGGCCGACCCCGAGCTGCCCCTCTTCCGGGACGCGGCACGCGAGGACTCGTCGGATCCTGCCGAACTTGCACCCCAGGAACGGTATCCAGAGATTGCGCCTTCCCCGCGACCCCTGCCGGCATTCCCGCCCTGGTCCGGGCGCACGATCACGCTCGCCCCGAGCGTGATCGCAGGCCGGAGCGACGGCGTCGACGAGCCCGGGCACCCCTCGGTCCGGCATACCGGTCCCCCCGTGCAGGATACGCAGCCGTCCACGCCCTCGGACCCGATACCGGTCTCCCCATGCGAGACCCGCAAACGTCCACCCCGTCCCGGGCTTCCCGAGGATCAGCGTCGGCCATCGGGCGTGGCGAGTCGGGCTGAGCCGTCACTCCCCGGGGAGGGGTGGGCGGCGGGTCGTGCCAGCCAGTGCGGCGGAACGCTGCCCGACCCTCGGACGGGCCCCCCCTCGCGTCCTGCCTCCGCCGATCCGCACGGGATCCTCGACCTGCGGCTGCCTCCCACCGATGCCCCGGACCTGCCCCCGCCCACCGAGCTGGAGCGGCTGGCCGACAGCTACGCGATCCTCTCGCTCGACGCGCGCCGCCAGGTCGTGGAGCTGTTCCGCCCCGCGCTCGATCGGCTGGGCGTCGTGCCGAACGCCCGGCTCGCGGACCTGCGCCCCGGTCGCGTGCGGATCGCCGGGCTCGTCGTGACCCGCCAGCATCCGATGACCGCGCGCGGGACCGTCTTCCTTGCCCTGGAGGACGAGACCGGGATGGCGAACGTCACGCTGTGGCCGGACCGGTGGGCGCGATTCCGCGGTGTGGTCCGGCGACACGCGCTCCTGTGGGTCGACGGCGAGCTGCAGCGCGAGGCGAGCGTGGTGAACGTGGTCGCGCGCGAGGTGCGGGCGCTCCCGGACGTGGCGCGGGCGGCCGGGGGACCGGGAGTTCCCGATGGCGTACGAGCGCAGGGCTACTCGGGATTGCGGCGCGGGTGATCCTGGCCGCGGGGGAATCCCACTCCGCGCCCGACCTCAGTGGGCCCGCTTCGACTCCGGGCGTTTCGCCTGGCGTCGCTGGTCGCGCTTGCGGGCCTCCGCCGCCTCACGACTGCGAACCTGGGACCGCCGGAGGAAATCGCGATACCACGAGGCGAACCAGCCGAAGATCGCCCCGGTGACGGTGAACTGGGCGAGCTGCCAGATCGAGGACACCACCCGGTCGCCCACGTTCATCGTGACCAGCGAGCCGAACACCCCCACCAGGCCCAGCGCCAGGACCAGGAACAGCGCCGACGCCAGGAGACCCAGGATGGCCCCGAACAGGTACGCCGCGCGGGGCGCCATGAAGCCGGCCACGAAGAACAGCAGGGTCGGCTGGAGAAACGCGAGCTGCACGTAGAACGACGGGATGCCCCCGCCCGACATCGCGCTCTTCGGGAGCACGGCCGCCAGGACCGCGCCGAGGACCATCAACCCATAGGGGGCCAGGATCCATGGCTTGGCGCGGACGATCTCCGGCAGGGCCCGCGCGTCCGCGCGCACGTCCGGCGGCCGCATCTGCCCCAGGCCGCGCCGCACGCTCTCGACCAGCGATGTCCTCGGTTGCGAGGCCGCTTTCCCGGCCGGTGCGAGGTCGCTGTCCACCGCGATCGCCTGCTCCGCCTGCGCCGTGCGGAAGTGCCGCCGGGCTTCGGCACGTTCGGTCCTCTTTGCGCGGGCCAACGGTGACTCCTTCTGCGTGTCGGGGCGATGTGCGGGAGGCGCCCGCCGGGGCCTGGCGGAGAGCGCAACCTGGCCGCGGGCTCGACCGATGGTGCGCATGGTACCCCACGCGTGCGCCGGGTTCGCCGGGATGCCACCACGGACCGCAAGCGGCGGCAAAGCGCGACGTAAGCGCCGGTAAAGCCGGTGCGAAGCGCCGTGCGCTACAAGTGGGCAACCGCCGGCGCTCCCCGGAGGTGCACCATGAACCGTTCGGCCCGTGCCTGCCGTTCCCGCCAGGGGGTCCCGCGTGGCGCGCTCGTCGCGAGCACGCTG
>JAJYJR010000690.1 GCA_021789355.1 Chloroflexota bacterium
GAGCTGCTGGTCTCGCCCACGCGACTGCGCATGCTCCACGCGCTGGCCTGCGCCGATGAGCTGTGCGTCCGCGACCTCTACCTGCTGCTCGACCTCGAGCAGTCGACGGTCAGTCACCAGCTGCGCATGTTGCGGGACCGCGGCACTGTGCGCCGCCGCAAGCGCGGCCGACTGGCCTGGTATCGGCTCGAGGACCCGGCCCTGCGCGCGTTCCTAAGCGGCTTCGACGGCCGCGCGGGGGTGTCGGGTGTGCCCGAGGGCCGCGCCTCGCCGTGGGCGCTGGCCGTGCCACACGCCTGACCGACGCTAGACCGTCCCCGAGATCGGTGTCGCGATCCGCCGATCGCTCGGGGTTCGCGGACCATCTCGACGAGAGGCTGGGCGTCGCTTCGCCCCACGCGAACGTGTGGGGTGCCATCACCATAGTGCGTGCGTAGCGCCGCCGCGAGACCGGCGGGTCCGTGCACCCAGACGCGTGCCCCTCCGTGCGACCACAGCATCGCCTTGAGGAGACGCTCGGCCGCCCAATGGCCCGTCGCCGCATCCGGGTGCCCGTCGGGGAAGACCCGGACGTCGCGGAGGAGGACCGATCCGCCCGGCTGTTCGACGGCGACAGAGGCAGTGATGCCGCCGGACTCGCGCGCGAGCCGCTCCGCCAACCGCCGCGCGGCGGTCAGCGGGCGGAACCGCCCGTCCAGCGGTGGAGCGACGCGCGGTGCCGGCATGCGCCGTCATCGGCGACCGTCTGGGTCGGCTCATCCCATTCTCGTCCCGATCCTCGTACCGTCGGCGTGGAGATCTCGTGTCCGCCGAGATGGAGATCTGCTGTCCGCTCAGGAGGAAGTCCCGCCCTGACGAGGAGCGGGACTCCGTCACCTTACATCTCGAGCCGCAGGGCAGGGCTGACCTCGATCCACCGCACGAGGATCGCTGCATCAGAAGCCTGACCGAGCCCTCCGACTGGAGTGTCGAGACCGCCGGCCAGGCGGTCCAACTCGTGTTCTGCCATCTCGAGTGCCGCGCGGTAGGGCACTGCCCGCATCATCGGCCAAGGGTACGGCCCACGAGCGCCGGGCTCCCCGCTCGATTGTCGTGGGCAACGTGTCTTCACGGCTATAGGTTCCGGAACTGCCGGCCAGCCCCTCGCAAGATGCCCGTCTTGGTGGAACGCCGACTCGCGCCAGAGATTCGCAGAAGGTGGTTCGATCCACCACAACACGGCCCGGGCGGGCAAGACCATCGTGACCGGCCTATACCGCCACGAGCTCGTCGTGCGTGCCGAGCTGCGCCACTGCCTGATCCGGTCAGCCCGATTAGGGAGCGCCATCAATGTCCGAAGCGGTCACCTCTCGGTCCAGGCCGGCGCGGCGGCGCACCAGCAGTCGGAGTCATGTGCCCGTGGCGGTGCCCCGAGCGAGCAGCCGAACCGACCCGCCGGGAATGGTCGGCCAGAGGCGACGTGGACGCAGGCGAATGCTCAGCAAGGTGGTGTCGAAGGTCGATTACGTGGCTGTGAATGTGCGGGATCCCGGCAGCCGTGCACGCATCGGCAAGGAGTTGAGTCAGACGGGTGGTGATCTGACGGTGCTTCCATTTGGGGTCGACGATGATGTCCACAATGAACGCGTAGAGGGCCCCGTCCGAAACGACCCGACCAACGCCTACGAGTTGCCCGTCCGCGTATGCCCCGCCGATCCACCACGACCCCTCAATCGCGCGCTGCAGCGCTTGGGCATCCTCGAGGCCGTCACGTCCACCGCTGATGGCGAGCAAGGCCCGCCAGTCCTCGGGGAGTGGGGGACCGAGTCGCGTCTCGACGATTGGAGCGGTCGGTCGTCGCCGGCGCGCCGGAACTGACATGGGGATCACCAGCCAGACGCGTCGATGAGCCGTTCTATGGACGCGCGATGCGGGAGGCGGGGCAGCAGGCCTGTGGCTCGCACCTCACTTGCACGCAACCGACGGGGTCCTAATCCCCGAACAAGTCGTTCGGGAGAAACGCAGAGACAACGAAGTTCGGATGGTCGACGATCTCGCTGATCTTGAGATCGAGTGCCACCGAACACAGTTCGTATGCTTCGACCGGCTCAAGCCCTCGAGTCCTCACCAGGCGGGCAATCATGGCGCGAACTGCGGCCTTCGAGTTCTTGAGCAGATCGGGGCCGATACCGGTCGTGACGTAGTACCCGGCTGCGGCGCTGGAGGCGCGTTCGAGAGGGCGGCGGACCTCGTACTCCGGGAACGTGAGGGTCATGTCGTGGCGGACGGTCAGGCGCGCGACGACATCCATCGATGCCTCGATCCCTGAGCCGCCAACCTCGCCGTCCCCCTGGGCGGCATGCGGATCGCCGATCCCGAGGAGGGCCCCCTCGACCTCGACTGGGAGATAGACGGTGCTGCCGGGCCCGACGTGCTTGACATCCATGTTGCCGCCGGTGCGGCGGGGTGGAATCGACCCATGGACGCCCGGCTCGGAAGGGGTGCAGCCGACGATGCCGAGCATCGGCTCGATGGGCACGGAGGCCCCTCCGACGAAAGGTGCACGCGACCGCGTGAGGTCCCAGACGTACAACCACGCCTCTGGAAAGTCCTCGGGCAGGAGGCCTTCGCCGGGGTAGTTGGCGGACCAGCCGTACGGCCCGAGCTTCATGTCGAGCAGATCCACCTGGAGCACGTCGCCCGCATGCGCCCCCTCGACGAAGACGGGCCCGGTGATGGGGTCGACCCGAGAGAAATCGATCGTGCGAATGGCTTCCGCGGTAGACCCGGGCACGATCTGGCCGTTCGAGCACTCGCCCACCTCCACATGGATCTCGGCCCCCGAGGGCACGACAAGCACGGGTTCGCGTGCGTTGCTCCAGCCGAACTGGACGGCTTGGAGGGGAAGGTGGTACGAGGTGAGTGCCATTGGCCCGCTTCCTTTCTCGTCAGCTCGCGATCCGGACGTCGAGGCCGCGTTCACGGAGCGCGGATACGGCCGCGCCGTCAGCCGACTGACCGGTGATGAGGATGTCGATGTCAGACACCGGGAAGAGGTGAACGAGGCTGACCTGGCCGACCTTGCCGCCGTCTGCGAGCACCACCCGAATACGGGCCGAGTTGAGGATGGCCCGCTTGATCTCGGCCTCGGCGACGCTCACATGCGTCGCTCCGGCCTGAGCATCGATCCCCTGGCACCCCAGAAAGGCGATGTGGCCATGGATCTGGTCGAGGATGGCCATGCCCATCGGGTTCACCAGGGAGTGCTGTTGCCGGCGCAGGGTCCCGCCCGTCAACAGCACGGTGAACTGCGGAACAACGGCCTCAAGCTCGAGCGCGACCCGCAGCCCATTGGTGAACACCGTCACGTCGTGCAGATCCGAGCGCGCCGCCAGGGCACGTGCCATGGTCGCCACCGTGCTGCTCGCATCGAGGAGAACGGTCTGCCCACTCTCGACCAGCTCGACTGCCGCGGCGGCGATCGCCCGCTTCTCGTCGGGCGACGTGTCCTGGTCCTGTTCGAACGGCGCCTCGAGACTGGCCGTGGCTCGGTGGACGGCTCCCCCCCGAACTCGCTGAAGATGACCCTCCTCCGCGAGCACGTCGAGGTCACTCCGGATGGTGACCTCGGAGACGCCGAACTGCGAACTCAGGTCGGCGACCGACGCAAACCGAGACCTCTTCACGGCCTCCAGAACCCGGGCGCGGC
>JAJYJR010000691.1 GCA_021789355.1 Chloroflexota bacterium
TATTCGCCCCCCCCGGCCGCCGTCATCGCATCTAAGCTGCCAGCCGAATCGAGCGGCGGGGGACCAGCCCCCGCCCCACGGCGCAAGAATCTGGCGGATGCCCCGCGCAGTAGCCAAACAGCGGCCCGCTTCAGCTGGGCCCAAACGAAGCGCGCCAGACCGGCTGTGGCCGGGAGCAACCATCGCCCGCTCGCCACGGCCAGCGCGGCGATCCGGCGGCCGGCCCTCACCAGAGCCAGGCCCAACCAGATCAAGGCCACCCGCACCCAGGCCCATACGGCGACCAGGACCGCCACAACACGCCCGGACGATGCCGAGGGAACTGGCGAGGCATCCGGACGCAGCGGGAGGACTCGCCCCTCCCTCTCGACGCCGGTAGGCGGACTGACCGAGAGCCACGGGCATGCGGAATGGGCGTCGGTCAGACAGAACGCCGCCTGGTGCGACAGGTCGATTCGGTCGCGCTGCCACCAGAGGTAGCAGCGGTGCCTCGCCGAGGGTTCCGTGAGATGGGTCGATCTATCATCTTCGGTGCCGAGGTGGCGGCAGATGGCTCCCCTGTCGCCCCAGCCTCCAGCATCCACGTCATCAGCCTTTCGCATAGCTCTGTCACCTCCAGACGGTAGCCCCGGGGCGCCACCGGGGGCTCATTCAGACAGGCGGTCGAGCGTCATCGTCGCCACGTTGCGCCCGCACGGCGCAAGGCCGGTGGGTACCACCGGGCGGGCCGGCAGTGCCGCCGGCCCCTACAATTCATCAATTGTCGGTCGCGGGTCCGTGGCCCCTACGACCACCCGTTCCCCCGTAAGGGCGGGGCGCCGTATCCGCCCGCGGACCCCGGGCGGGCCGGCAGTGCCGCCGGTCCCTACAACCACCCGGATCCCCGTACGGGCGAGGCCAATCCCCTGCCGGTTGGGTGCAACGACTTGCGCCCCTACAGGTCATGTCATCTGTGCCGGCGCGACCAGTTGCCGACTCCCGTACCTAGTGAGGACTCATCGCGCCGAAGAAGCCTGCCATCTTTATAAAGGCCGGCGCGAGGATCACCATCATCAAGACCGGAAAGATCAGCAGAAATAGCGGGAACAGCATCTTGATCGGCGCCTGCAGCGCCTTCTCCTCGGCTCGCTGGCGACGGCGAACACGGGCGGCATCCGCCTGCACCCGGAGCACCTGAGCGATGCTCACCCCCATCTGGTCGGCCTGGACGATCGCGGCGATGAACGACTGCAGGTCGGGCACCTTGGCGCGGTCGCTGAGGTCGCGCAGCGCCTCGCGGCGGCCCTTGCCGAGGCGAATCTCCCCGAGCGTGCGCTTGAGCTCGTCGCTGAGCGGCCCAGTGGTGCGCTCGGTGACCTTGTTGAGCGCCCCTTCCAGGCTGTAGCCCGCCTCCACGCAGACGACGATCAGGTCGAGGGCGTCCGGGAGCGCCTTGCGTATCTGGTCCCGGCGAGCGTCGATCCGGAAGCTGAGCCAGATGTCCGGCAGCCGGTTGCCCAGGTAGAGCAGCACGACCGCGATGATCAGATGCTGCACACCGACGTCGCGGGCGAGAATACGCTGGAGCAGCACGAGCGCAGGCAATAAGACCATGAGGACGACGCGCGCGGTCAGGAAGGTCCCAAGCCTCATGGGATTGCCCGCCTCGGCCAGGCGCTCCACGGCGTTCTGGCGCATGCTGTCCGGCGTGAGGCTCCTGACCAGCGCCATCAGCGCCCTGCCGACGGGGGCGATCACGCGCGCCGAGAACGGCTCGCTCAAATCGCCGCTGCTGATGGTCTTCACGTCGTAGCCGTAAGCCTTGAGACGGTCCTGAAGGTCGGAGCGGCCCGGGGAGACGAAGGCGACGGCCAGGAGCGCAACCGTGACGAACACGACTATGGGAATCGCTATTGCGAGAACGGCAACGGACGGCATCACTTGCCTCCTACAACTTTGGCACGCCGGTTTGGCACTGTAGGGGCCGGCGGCCATGCCGGCCCGCGGGCGGGTACAGCGCCCCGCCCCTACAGCTATCACAACCACTGTGACAGGTGGTCACACCTCAATGTCCACGATGCGGCTGATCACGTAGAAACCCAGGACCTCCATGACTCCCCCCGCGACGAGAAAGATCTGTCCGAAGCCAGTGAGCAGCACGGAGATGTAGCTCGGGCTGATCATCGTCATCACGAACAGCATGAAGATGGGCAGGGCGCCGACGATGTAGCCCGAGAGCCTCGTCTCGGCCGTCTCCACCGTCACCTGGCGGAGGATGCGCTGCCGTTCGCGGATCGTGTGGGCGATGTTCTCCAGCACCTCGGAGAGGTTGCCTCCCACCTCGCGCTGCACCAGCATCGCCGTGACGACCAGGTAGAGGTCGTAGCTGCGCACGCGCAGACTGACGTCGAGGAGACTGTTTTCTATAGATGCCCCGACGTTGGCCTCGGCGACCACACGGGCGAACTCCTGGCAGATCGGCGCTGGCTGCTCATGCGCCACCAAGTCCATCGCCTGGAGGAAGCTGGATCCGGACTTCAGCGCGTTCGCCATCATCACCAGGGCGTCGACCATCTGCTCCTCGAACTTGTGTATTCTCGACTTCTCCTTCCGGCTCACGTAGAAGCGTGGTAGGAAGTAGCCGCCTACCCCGAGCACCACGCCGACCACTACATTCAGATGAAGCACCATCAGGCTGATAGTGCATAAAGCAACAGCGACGATCCAGCGGATCAGGAGGTACTCCCCCACCCGGAGGGGCACGGCTGCCCGCGCGAGGTCGTGCGCGACCCGCTCGGCGTAGCCGCTCTTCTTTAACATCCTGTTGAACGACTCGAAGGAGCTGAACTCGTTGTCTGCCAGCAGCGTCGCGGCAGCCGTCCCCACGTTCCCTCCGGCAGCCACGGCCGTCGCTCCCCCGTGCCGCGCCAGACGCGCCATGACGAAGCGGCGCTCGGCTCCCCACGTGTTCGCGGCCGCGTAGACGAGCAGGGTGACGGCCACAAAGACGACAACGGCGATCAGGACCTGAGGCGTCATCTCTCACCCTCACGACGCGGGGCAAATATATCCGGCGGCAGATGGATCCCGTACTGCTCGAACCGATCGGCGAATCTGGGCCGCAGACCCGTGCCTCGCATACGCCCGAGGACGCGACCATCCTGGTCGATACCGGTCTGGCGGAAGGCGAAGATGTCCTGGAGGGTGATCACCTCTCCCTCCATGCCGGATATCTCGCTGACGTACACGACCCGGCGGACGCCGTCCCGCATGCGGTTGATGTGGACGATCACGTTGATGGCAGAGGCGACCTGCTCGCGGATGGCGCGACTCGGCAGATCGAGGTTCGCCATCATCACCATGCTCTCAATGCGTGTGAGGGCGTCGCGCGGGGAGTTGGAGTGAACAGTGGTCATCGAGCCGTCGTGGCCGGTGTTCATCGCCTGGAGCATGTCGAACGCCTCACCAGTGCGCACCTCGCCGACGATGATCCGGTCGGGCCGCATTCGCAGGGCATTCCGCACCAGCTGGCGCTGGGTCACCTCGCCCTTCCCTTCGATGTTCGGCGGGCGGGTCTCAAGCCGGACCACGTGGGGCTGCCGCATCTGCAGCTCGCACGGGTCCTCGATGGTCACGATCCGCTCGCGGTTGGGTAGGAACGAGGAGAGCACGTTCAGGAAGGTCGTCTTGCCCGTGCCCGTGCC
>JAJYJR010000692.1 GCA_021789355.1 Chloroflexota bacterium
ATGCCTGTCCCGTGCCGACGCCGGTATTTTGCTGCCCGGAAGGCCGGGCCCGTCAGAAGGCCAGGCCCGTCAGAAGGCCAGGCCCGTCAGACGGGCGGCGCGTCGAGGCGGCGGCGAATTCTGCGCGCGCTCCCGGCAGGACTATCGGGGTATTGCCGGACCCTCCGCCACTGGTACGATCGCATGGCGACGAGACGGCAACGTCGCAGCAGACAGATGGCATACATGCACTACTGGCCCTTCCGGGCGACGCGTCTGATCTCGCTCGCGGCGATCGCGGTGGCACTCACGGCCTGCTCGACCTCCGCGGCCGGAACCGGCGCGCCCACAGGGCTGCCCGACGGGATCCCGGTACCGGCTGACGCGGCGGTCGTGGTGGGCCAGGGCGGTGGCTATGACGCGGGGGCGACCCTCTACGCCTTCAGCTCCGACCTGGGCCCGGCCGCGGCCCTTGGCGGCTACGAGGCACAGCTCACCACGGCGGGCTATGCACGGGTCGGGAGCAGCGGACCCTGGCAGCTCTACCGCTTGGGCGCGACCCTGGTGGCCGTCCGGGCCGGGCAGAGTGGCCCGCCCACGGATCTCCTGGTGCGCGTGACGACAAGCCGGGCGACCCCCTCTCCCGCGGGCGGCGGGGCACAAGCCGGTGGGTCCGGCAGCGCCTCGAACAGCACCGCGAGCGGAGACGGCACCGGCAGTGGGGCCGCCGCGGGCGCCAACGGGGCGGCCAACGGCAACCCGGCCAGCAACGCCGGCGGCAAGCCCGTCCCGGGCGCCAACGGGGCGGCCAACGGCAACCCTGCCAGCAACGCCGGAGGCAACCCCGTCCCGGGCGCCAACGGGGCGGCCAACGGCAACCCTGCCAGCAACGCCGGCGGCAACCACGCGACCCCGGTCCCCCAGCCCCCGCCGCCCAACGGCCAGCCTGCGGTCCCGCCCGGGCAGGTCGGTCGGACGCCTCCGCCGGGCGCCGCGAAGACGCCCAAGCCGTGACCCGCAGATGGTGAGCGACCAGATCCGTAGCGTCCTGCTGATCGACGACGACGTGCGCCTGCTCGCCCAGCTGACCGATCGATTGGAGCGCGACGGCTTCGAGGTCCAGCCCGCGAGGTCCGGCGCCGAGGCCATCTCGCGCTTCACCGCGTTCCTGCCCGACATCGTGATCCTCGACCTGATGATGCCCGGTATGGACGGCGAGGAGACGGCGGAGCGGCTGCTCCGCCTGGGGGACGTGCCCATCATCGTGCTCTCTGCGATCACCGCAGGCGAGAGCAAGGTCAAGTTCATCGAGCGGTATGCCGAGGACTACGTCACCAAGCCGTTCGATTACGCCGAGCTGCGCGCCCGCATCAAGCGCGTGTCGCATCGGCTCGGCGAGCGCGTGCGCGAGCGGGAGTTGCGGCTGGGGCCGGAGCTCACGCTGGTCCTGCAGCGACGCGAGGCCTGGGTCTCGGGCCGACGAGTTTCGCTCAGCCCGATCGAGGTCCGGCTGCTGGGTGCGCTGTCGCGGGACATGGGGCGGGCGGTGCGGACCGAGCAGCTCGTGGCCCGCGGCTGGAGCGAGGTCGACGCGGCCGACGAATCGTTCGTGTGGGTCTCGGTCCGCCGGCTTCGGCAGAAGATCGAGCCGGACCCAGACCATCCGCGCTACCTGCTGACCGAACGCGGGGTCGGCTACCGGCTGGTGCCGGCCGCGACCTGACCGGCGGCCCATGGCGCGGCCCCGCGGACTCTCCTACCGACAACAGCAGACGCTCTCGCTGCTGATCATCGCGATCGTCCCGGTGGTGCTCGTCGCCGCGATCGTCCTGGGACAGGTGGACGGCGCGGTCCGTGCCGACGCGGACAACCGGGTGGTGGGCGCCGGGCGCGCGGTCCAGAGCATCCTCGGGACGGATGCCACGTCGCTCGACCGGCTGGCCCAGAGCTACGCGACCTGGAACGTCCTCCAGGGGTACGTGGCGGCGCTCCAGGAGCAGGACATCGCCCAGGCGGTCGTCGACTTCCAGGTGGCCCAGGGCGGGGTGGACGACGCGGTCGTCATGGCGGGCACGCACGCGATCGGAGGAGGCCCGGCGGCCGACGTGACCGCGCTCGAGGCGGTGCTGGTGAACGCCCTGGCCCGGGGCGGTACGCTCCCCCAGTCCACGTACGCCGATCTGCCGGGCGGCGTCTTCCAGGTCTCGCTGCAGCCGATCGATTTGTCCGGGCTGTCCGGACCGGGTGTGACCGCGAGCGGTGGCCGGGCCGGCCTTGCGTTCGCGCAGCGACTTGGTTCCGACTTCGTGGTGCAGGCCAGGGGGCTCACCGGTTTCGACGTCGCGGTCTACGGCGCGTCGGGCGCGTTGACGGCCGCCTCCGACCAGTCCCTGGCCCGGCAGGCGGCCCCGGGGGCGGTTCCGCTGTCGGGAGACGGCGAAGCGCTGGTGTCCCGACGTCTTCCGAACAACGTCTTCGCGGTCGGACTTCCCTTGCAGGGCATTGCGGCAGGCGGTGCGCCGGCCCAGGTCGGCACGGTCATGGTCGCCACCCAGCTCGGCCTCGCGTCGACCGTCGGCCCAAGCCTGGTGCCGTACCTCGCCGCCCTCCTCGCCCTGGTACTGGTGTTCGCCGCGTCGCTGGCCGTGTACCTCGCCGACCTGCTGCGACGGCGCCTCGGTGCGGTGGAGGCCGGACTGGCGGCGGTCGCCGCGGGCGACCTGGGGGCGAGGCTGCCGGCGGGCGACCGGGATCAGCTGGACCGCCTGGCCGCGTCGCACAACCGGCTCGCCGCCGCGCTCGAGCGGCGCGACCGGGTGGTGTGGCGGTCCCTGGAGGCGCTGGAGGCGCTGCGCCCGGAACGCGGCCCCGCGAACCTGCTCGGCGACGTGCTCGAGGGGGCGCGCTCGATCTTCGAGCTGGATGCCTGCTGGCTGCGCGACGGGACCGGCGCGGTGGTCGCCGCGTCGCCTCCGGGTCCTCCTCCGGCCGCGACCGACCCCTCCCTCGTGTCGGCCGCCATCGACGCGATCCCCGGCAGCCGCCTGGAGGGCACAGGAACGTCGGTCGGGTCGTGGACCCTGGCCGACCGTGCCCTGTTCGGGCTGTTCGCCCGTGAGGCCGGGGTGGCGCTGCGCAGCGCCGGGCTCCACGAGGAGACCTCGCGGCGGGCGGAGCGACTCGGGCGCGCCAACGAGCTCCAGCGCGAGTTCGTGCGGGGCCTGGGCCACAACCTGCAGGCGCCCCTGGCCCGGATCCTCATGTCGTCCGAGGATCTGGTCACGGCAACCTCGCAGGGTGAGGACGGCCGCCGCCACGCGGAGGCGATCAACGCCGACGCGGACCGTCTCACGCGCGTCGTGCGCGAGCTGCTCACCGCGACGCGGCTCGACGCGGGCATGTTCGTGCCACAGGCGGAGCCGTTCGCGCTCGCTCCGGCCGTCCGCAGAGCGTGGCATGCGCTGGCGTCGGACCGCCAGCTGGACCTGGTCGATCGAAGCGCCGGCTGGCTGGCGGTGGGCGATCGGGACGCGGTGGAGCAGGTCGCTTGGATCCTGCTCGACAACGCCGTCCGCTATGCCCCGTCGGGGCCGGTCCACGTGAGCATCACGGCTGCGGGAGACCGCGAGGTGCTGGTCCGGGTACACGACGAGGGCCCCGGTGTGCCCCGGTCCGAACGCGGACTGGTCTTCCGGCGGTTCC
>JAJYJR010000693.1 GCA_021789355.1 Chloroflexota bacterium
CCACGCTGGTGGCGAACCCGTCGGACGTGGATGCGGCCGATCCCGTGGCTGGCGGGAGCGCGTCGATGGCGTCCGGCCCAGCCTGCGCCCGCACCGCCCCGTCGAGCCCGAAGACGGTCACGCTGCCGCCGGTGAGCGCTGCGATCCGTGCCGCATCCCCGGCGTCCGGGAACTGCTGGCGCGGAAGGTCGGCCGACGCCAGGCGCGCCAACGCGAGGGTGGCCGTCTCCTGCTGCTGGTGGGACGTCGCGGTGGCCTGGACGACCGCCACCAATCCAAAGACGAGAACCGGCAGCAGGGCGACCGTGGCGAGCGCGAGGAAGACGCGGGTGCGGAGGGAGAACCGGCTCACGGTGCTCCTCCTGACGCGCGTCCCGGTGTCGATTGCCCGACCCGCACGCTCACCTGCCGAGCATATCAGCGGTGACGGCCGAGTTAGACCCGGCCGGCGTGGCATGGCCGATGTCACCCAGTCCCCGCGTGCCGCGTTGCACCCGGCACGCGGGGACGGCGACCCCTGACGCGCCGTCCCGACTGCTTGGTGCACCGCTCGCGGTGCGAGTCGCTGTCACCGGCTACTTAATGAGCTCGACTCCGAGCGGCTGGTTCGTGTTGGGGGTCACCGGACCGAGCTGGAGTGTGCCGGGCGTGTTAAGGGCCTTGACGAACCAGCCCTTGAGGCAGCCATCCGACCCATTGCCCGGTCCGCCGCAGGTCTTCTTGGCACTTCCCGACAGGTCGGCCTGGTCGACGAGGAAGTTGGCGAACGTGGTGATGTGGTACCAGGTGTTGTTGCCGCTGCCGCTCGACTGCGGGTAGGTGCTGCAGTCGGACTTGTTCGGCCCACTGGGTTGACTGCTACAGCTGAAGTCAAACAACGGAAGCAGGACGACCTTGTCGTGGAGCAGCGTATCTATGGCAGCCTGGGGCCCATTGTTCGGACCGCCCTTCCCGGCACCGCCGGGCACGGTCTTCACCCAGACCGGGAAACTCAGGTTGGTGAAGCAACCATTCTGGATCTGGTTCGTGATGTCGCCAGCCCCGTTCCCTCCCGTGCAGGCTCCCGTCAGGTGCACTGCAGAGGATGGTGTGATGGTGGTGAAGTCGATGAATCCGACCGATCCCGCGGAGCCGCCACCGATGTCGCCATTCTTGTTCTTGCAGATGGGAATGGTCTGCTCGTTGGCCAGTGTCGCCTGCTCGATGCCCAACTCGGGCCAGGACCCAGCATCACCCACGACCAGCTTCCCGCTCCCGTCGCAGTAGGTTACGACGAACGGGATGGTCAGCGGCAGGACGCCACAGGTCGTGCCTGGGGGACAGTACGCGGTGATGGCGCCCGACACAGCGGTCGCCTGCGCGTTCGTCGTCATCGAGTTGATGCCGGCCACCCGGGCGAACGAGGTGCTGAAGGTTCGGGAGCCGTACGTCCGGATCCCCTGGGCTCCCGCCGGAAACCCCGCCCCGACATCACCGATCGGGCTGCCCGCGTAATCGGTGTACTTCGCGGAGGTCAGCGAGATTCCCCCCGCCAGGGCACTCCCATAGACGGCGTTGCACACCGCGAGGTCCCACTGGTTGGCTGGTTGCGGGCTCAGCGGGCAACTGCCCGTGGTTGGCGGCACCGTACTGCCCGCGAGGTACTGCACGACCACGACCGTGCCGGCTTCTGCCGCCGAGTCGGTCGCGTTCTGTGTCGCGCGTTGCTGGGCCCAGGCGTTGCCGAGGTCCACTACCAGCGCGGTGCCCAGCAACAGCCCCGTGAGCAGCAGGGCGAAGAGGACGAGAGCCTGTCCTCTCGGCGGCTGACGCCGCGATGACCGGCTCTGCATCAGCGCCTCCGATCAGCAGCCCGACGAGCAGACATGCTCAACGGGAATCTTCGATGTCGACGACAGAGTCAGCGTCCCGATCAATTGAGCGATCACCGGCGTGAGCGGACTGAACGGGGCCGTGACCGTCACCTCCGCGAGGCACCCGTTGCTGATGGTGTACCCGGTGGCCTGAAGGCAGGAGGTCGTGTCGGTCGGGTCCATGTACGCAACGGTCACGTTTGCCGTGCTGATCGGGATCGTGCCGTGCGCGCTGTAGACGGCGCAGCCCGCCGCCCAGGCAAGCGAGTTCGTGGTATCGCACGCCTGGCTCCCGGAGCCTCCGGCCTGGGCCTGGTTGACGATTGCGACACGGGCCGCATCACGCGCCACGCTGGCGACGGTGTTGTAGGCAAGGATGGCGCGGCCCGCGTCGAGCACGCCAAACACCAGTAGCATCATCAACGGAAAGACCAGCGCGAATTCCACCAGCGCTTGGCCGCCGGAACGGCGGCTTGCCGGGTCGTGCGCCTGGTGCATCATGGCAGGGGTACCACCGGTGAGCTGTTGGGGACGTTGTAGACAACCCCGACTCTGACCGGGAACTGCGCGTTTGCGCCCACCGGAAGCGTGCCGTTGCCGCCAAAGAGATCGCCGATCACCGGCGTGATGAACCTGAAGTTGCAGGTGAGACCGAGGCTCGCCGTGCTCCCCAGGTTGGTGTTCGGTGAGAACGTTGCGGGCGGGAAGACGGCCGGAGGCTGGCAGCCTGCGCCCGACATCTCCCGCCGCACCAGTAACTGGTAAGTCGGGTCAGAGCCAGTGAACGTCTGAGCGGTCATCGCCGCGTAGTTGGCACCCACTCGGGCGGCATTGTTCAACTGGATCCACGACTGGTAGAGGCGTCCGAAGTCCACGACGATCAGAAGGATCAGCATCATCACCGGCAGGACGAGCGCGAACTCCACTAGCGCCTGACCGCGGCTGCGCGGGTCGGAGATGCGCGGGACGGCGGGCGTCGGCTGCCTCATGCCCCGAGTGTCACCGGCCCCGGCTTGCAGGCCACCTTGAACCTGACAGGTTGGCTTGCGCCATGGGCCAACTGGTCGGGGAAAGCGGTGCGGGGTGGCACCGCCACGGGGGGATCGGTCGACAGCGGCAGAGATCAGCCGGGCACGGCGCGCGTCAGCGGGCCGGCTCGGCACCCACCTCCGGGGCCGCCGCCCGCCGCAACCGGTACCCCGAGCCCCGGATCGTCTCTAGGTAGACGGGATGGTCCGGGTCCGCCTCGAGCTTCTGGCGCAGGCGGCGCATCGTGACCCACACGTACGACGGATCCGGCACCTCGGCGTCCGACCAGCCGCGGGCGAGGAGCGTCTCGGTGGACACGACGTGGTCGAGGTTGGCGGCGAGCGCATAGAGCAGCCGCGACTCGGCCGGGGTCAGTGACACGACCCGGCCGTCCACGACCGCGCGCCGCTTCTGCAGGTCCAGGACCAGCGACGGCCCCAGCGGGATCGCCCCGGACGGCACCTGGTCGCCCACTCGCCGCAGCACCCGGTGGATCCGTGCCCGCAGCTCCGGGTAGTGGAACGGCTTGGTGACGTAGTCCTCGGCGACCGCCTCGAGCGTGCTCGCCTTGGAGTCGCCGGTGTCGATCGCCGACAGCACGATCACGGGCAGGTCGGCCCGCTCCTTCACCTGCCGGGCGAGCGTCAGCCCGTCCATGCGCGGCATCATGAGGTCGACGATCAGGAGGTCGGGCCAGCCCTGCTCCAGCCGTCGCAGTGCCTCGAACCCGTCGCGCGCCGTGACGACCTCGAAGCCGTCGTCGCGCAGCTGGTCGACGAGCACCACCAGCAGGTTCG
>JAJYJR010000694.1 GCA_021789355.1 Chloroflexota bacterium
TGGCGTGGCCCATCATCGCCGCGATGTCGGGCCTGACCGGCGCGTTCATGCTGGTCGTGGTGGCGGCCGCCTGGCGGGTGCGGCATCGCGTGCGGCTCCCCCTCGGGCTCGGGGGCAGCCAGGCCGGCGGCACCGTCGCCGTGCCGGCGGGGATGCCGGCGAGCGTCCGGCATCCGCTCGCGCCGGTCGGCACGGTGTACGCTGGGGGCGAGGAATGGAGCGCGCGCAGCGTGGACGGTGGCGCCCTCGATCGCGGAGCGAGCGTGCGGGTCGTCGGGCAGGACGGCCTGATGCTGGTCGTGGAACGTGCCGATCCGCAGGGGTCGGCTGAGGTGGAGGTGCCTGGCCGATGAACCTGGACCCGATCGCGCTCGGCGCGCTCGTGCTCGTCGTCGTCGTCCTGCTGGTGCTGGTGTACCTGTCGGTCCGCGTGGTCAACGAGTACGCGCGACTGGTCGTGTTCCGGTTCGGCCGCACGGGCCCGGACCTGGTCAAGGGGCCCGGACTCATCTTCCTCATCCCTGTCGTGGACCGCCCGGTCACCGTCGATCTGCGCGAGCAGTTCATCGAGGTCCCCAGCCAGACCACCATCACCAAGGACAACGCCCCGATCAACGTCGACTTCCTGATCTACTGGCGCATCGCCGACCCGCTGAAGAGCGTGGTGCAGGTGGCGTACTTCGCGGGCGCGCTGCAGGGCGTGGCGACCACCACGCTGCGCGCGGTGATCGGCGACATCCTGCTCGACGAGGTGCTGTCGAAGCGCGAGCAGATCAACGAGATCCTGCGCACGAAACTCGACGAGGTCACCGAGCGCTGGGGCGGCAAGGTCACCACGGTGGAGATCCGCGAGATCACCCCGCCGCGTGAAGTGCAGGACGCCATGAACCGGCAGCTCTCCGCGGAACGGACGCGGCGCGCGGTCATCACCGAGTCCGAGGGCACGCGGCAGTCCACCATCAACGTCGCCGAGGGGGACAAGCAGTCGGCGATCCTGCGCGCCGAGGGCGACCGGCAGGCCGCCATCCTCCGTGCGGAGGGCTTCAGTCAGGCGCTCGAGCGGATCTTCCATGCGGCCAGGGGCATCGATGAGAAGACGATGGCGCTGCAGTATTTCGAAGCGCTCAAGACGCTCGGCTCGGGTCCCGCCACCAAGTTCGTGATCCCGGTCGAGTTCACGGAGCTGCTGCGCCCCGTGACGCGCTACGTGGAGCGGGGCATGGCGGGAATGTCGCCGCGGGGTGCGGCCGGGCCTTCCGCAGCCGTCGAGTCCCCGGCGGCCCGATCGAGCAGCCAGCCGTCCGCGGACGACGCCGGGCCGGCGAGCTAACCTCTCGACACACGAGACCCGCTGGCCGAGAATCGCCAGATACGTCGGGCCGGGGGCCGGGTATCATCCGCGCGACCCGAGCGAGCTTGCCCCAGAGAGGTCAGATGGCCGCCGCCAGGATACTCATCGTCGATGACGACCCCGATACCCAGCGGGTGCTGGGCTACACGCTGAAGCAGGAGGGCTTCCAGGTCCTCGTCGCCGTCGACGGCGCCGAGGCGTTGCGGGTCCGCGAGCGCGAGAAGCCGGACCTGATCCTGCTCGACATCATGCTCCCCAAGCTCGACGGGTACCAGGTCGCCGAGCGGATCCGCGCCGAGGAGGGGAGCGTCGCGCACGTCCCGATCGTCATGGTCACGGCGGAGACGGACATCGAGCAGAAGGTCCGCGGCCTTCGGGCGGGTGCCGACGACTACCTGGTCAAGCCGTTCCACCCCGCCGAGCTGCTCGCCCGCATCCGGAGCCTGCTGGCCCGGTTTGCCCCCCGCGTCGCGGATACGGCGGGTGGTCCGGCCGCCGGGCGCGTGCTTGCGTTCTACGGCGCCAAGGGCGGCGTGGGCACCACGACCCTCGCGATCAACGCCGCGATCGCCCTGCAGCGCGACCAGGGACGCCGCGTCGTGCTGGTCGACGGCAACCTGCAGTTCGGGGATCACCGGGTGTTCCTCGACCTTGGGCTCGACCGGAAGTCGATCGTGGATGTCGTGGTCGCGCCCACCATCGACCAGGATCTCCTGAAGTCGGTGCTGATCCACCACGACACCGGGATCGACCTCCTGCTCGCCCCCCCGTCGCCGGAGATGGCGGAGCTGGTCAACGCCGACCAGCACCACGTGACGCAGATCATCGAGCTGCTACGGCAGCGCTACGACTACGTGATCGTCGACATCGACAAGCGGCTGGACGAGACGAACCTCGACGTGATCGCGGCGTCCGACGTGGTCTTCGTGGTGATGACCGCGGACCTGTCCTGCCTGAAGAACGTCCGGCTCGTGCTCGAGACGATGTCGCAGCTCGGTATGGGATCCGGCCGTGTCCAGCTCGTCCTGAACCGCTCGACCGCCTACACGGGCATCACCGTCAAGAACGCGGAGAGCGCCCTCCGGCGCCGGATCGGCTACCAGGTCGTCAACGATTACCGCGTCGCGATCACGGCCCTCAACACGGGTGCGCCGTTCGCCGTCGCCAGGTCGGACACCGCCCTCGGCAAGTCGGTGGTCGAGTTCGTGCGCCAGGCCGACCGCCTGGACGCGTCGCGCTCCGATGCGACCGAGCTGGCACCGGCGACGACCTGACCCGGGGCGGCTCGCGCTGCGGGCATGGACCGGGAGTGAAGCGGGCGTTTAGTCGCGGGTGAGCGGCAGGAGAGCCCCGATCGATCGCCCCCAGGTAGGCTCGGCCCCATGCTCGCGACGCTCATCACCGCGGTCGTGGACGGCCTCGAGGGCGCCCTCATCCGGGTCGAGGTCGACGTGGCGCCCGGCCTGCCGGTCTGCCAGATCGTAGGGCTGCCCGACGCGGCGCTCTCCGAGGCGCGCGAGCGCGTCCGGGGCGCCATCCGGAACAGTGGCTTCGCCTATCCCCAGCAGCGGATCACCGTCAACCTCGCGCCGGCCGGGCGTCGCAAGCACGGCGCTGCCTACGACGTGGCCATCGCGGTGGGGATCCTGGTCGCCTCAGGGCAGGTGACGGCGTCTGGCGGGGACTGGGCCCTGCTCGGGGAGCTTTCGCTGTCGGGTCAGGTGCACCCGGTCGCCGGGGTCCTTCCCATGGTGCATACCCTCGCCCGCGCGGGCGCCCGGAGGGTGGGCGTACCGGCCGCCAACGTGGCAGAGGCGGCGCTGGTCGAGGGGATCGAGGTCGAGCCGCTCCTGGGGCTTGACGACGCCGCGCGGCTGGTCGCCGGCCCCCGAGGACGGCGGGCCGCCCGCGCAACACGCGCGGCGCCGGTGGCGGTATCCGGCGCGCTCGAAGAGCGGACGCCGCTCCGTGGCCCGCTGATCGACCCGGACGCCTCCGTCGACATGGCCGAGGTCCGGGGACAGGCCGCCGCGCGATGGGCGCTGGAGATCGCCCTCGCAGGCGGGCACAGCCTGCTGCTGGTGGGACCCCCAGGCGCCGGCAAGACGCTCCTCGCGCGGGCGATCCCGGGGCTGCTGCCGCCGCTGGGCGAGCGCGAGGCACTCGAGGTCACGGTGATCGCGAGCGTGGCGGGTCTGCTCGGCCCGGGCGATGGCCTCCGGCGGGTCCGTCCGTTTCGGGCACCCCACCACACGGCGTCGTACCCGGCCGTGGTCGGTGGAGGACCACGGCTGGCGCCCGGCGAGGTGAGCCTTGCGCATA
>JAJYJR010000695.1 GCA_021789355.1 Chloroflexota bacterium
GGGATGGGCCTCGAGCGGCTCGCGAGCGTCGTGCAGCAGGTCCCGTCCAACTACGACACGGACCTGTTCATGCCCATCCATGCGCGGATGCGGGAGCTGCTTGGCCATGACCCCGATGCGTTCGAGGCCGAGCGGTTCAGCTACCAGGTCATCGCCGACCACTCGCGTGCCGCGACGTTCCTCATCGCCGACGGCGTGCTGCCCTCGAACGAGGGACGGGGGTACGTGCTGCGCCGGATCATCCGCCGGGCCGTCCGCCACGGCCGCCTCCTCGGGAGGATCGAGCCGTTCCTGGGACAGACCGCGGACGTGGTCATCGACGTGATGCATGGGGCCTACCCGCACCTCGCCGCGCAGCGCGCGCGGATCGTGGATGTAGTGCGCCGCGAGGAAGCGCAGTTCGCGCGCACGCTCGACTCGGGAACGGGAATCCTCGAGCAGGCACTGGGTGCCCTCGGCGTCGGCGTGCCGGAGGGCCGCGTGGTCGGGCGCCGGCCCGAAACGCTCCCCCGCGGCGCCCCCGTCCTCGACGGCGCGGTCGCGTTCCGGCTGCACGACACCTTCGGCTTCCCCATCGACCTGACCGTGGAGCTCGCGGCCGAGTACGGCGTGGGCGTGGACCGCCCCGGTTTCGAGGAGGCACTCGCCGAACAGCGGGCCCGCTCGCGCGCCGGGGCCCGGGGCGAGTTGAGCCGGCTGGCGCAGCAGGCGAGCCTGTACGAGGCGATCCTGCGCCGCGCCGGCGAACCGGAGTTTCTCGGGTACGAGACGACCGAGTCCGAGGGGCGCGTGGTCGCCATCCTCCGGGAGGGGACCGAGTACGGCGAGCTCTCGGGCGAAGGTGAGGCGGAGATCGTGCTCGACCGAACCCCATTCTACGCCGAGGGCGGGGGCCAGGTCGGCGACCGGGGCACGCTGCACGCCGCGGATGGCGCGGCCGTGTTCAGCGTCGAGGGCACCCGGAAGCCGGTCGGCCAGTTGATCGTCCACCGGGGGCGGCTGCACGGCGCCGTGCGGGTCGGCCAGCCGCTGCGCGCGGTGGTGGACGCGCGCCGGCGGGCGAGCACCATGCGCAACCACACCGCCACGCACCTGCTGCACCGGGCGCTGCGCAACGTCGTGAGCCCCTCGGCGCGCCAGGCCGGATCGCTGGTGGCGCCCGACTACCTCCGCTTCGACTTCCCGCTCGAGCGCCCGCTCACCGACGCGGAGAAGGTCGCGATCGAGGACCAGGTCCGGTCGATCGTCCGCGAAGACCGACCGGTGAGCGTGGCGTACCTGCCGATGGCCGACGCGCTCGCCGCCGGCGCCGACGCGTTCTTCGACGAGAAGTACGGCGAGATCGTGCGCACGGTGGCCGTGCAGGACTACAGCCGCGAGCTGTGCGGGGGCACGCACTGCCGGGCGACCGGGCAGATCGGCGGCTTCTTCATCACCGGCGAGCGGTCGATCGGGTCGGGCATGCGACGCATCGAGGCCATCACCGGTGAGGCCGCGGACGCCCTGGTGTCCCACCGGTTCGCCCTGCTCGACGAGGTGGCGGCGGCGCTCGGCGCACCGGACGCCGCGCAGGTGCCGGCCCGCCTCGCGGAGCAGCAGGCGCGCCTGAAGGAACTCGAGCGGCGGCTGCGCGCCGGAGGGAGCGCCGGTCGTGCGCGTCCGGCGGAGGTCGCCCGGGGTGCATCGCTCATCGCCGGCGTTCCCGTCGCCGGCTACACCGCGCCGTTCGAGGGGCAGGACGAGATGAAGCGCTGGGCGCGCGACCTCCGTGGCGCCCTTCGGTCGGGCGTGATCGCCGTCGGACTGGAGGCCGACGAGCCGGTGCTGTTCGTCACGGTGAGCGACGACCTGGTCGCCCGCGGCGTGTCCGCCGCCGACCTGGTGCGTGCCGGTGTGGCTCCGATCGACGGCCGGGGCGGGGGGCGGCCGCAGATGGCGCAGGGGCGGGGTTCCCGCCGCGAAGGGCTGCCCGAGGCAATCGAACGCGTGCGCGCCGCCGTGGCCGCGGCCCTGGACGGGAGCGCCTGAGCGGCATGTCGTTCTGGCGCCGTCTGCTGGGACGCGAGGGAGAGGCGGCACCCGCCGCCTGTACCGCGCTCGACGTCGGCACCGAGTTCGCCAAGGCGCTGGTCTTCGAGATCGACGAGTCCGGGAGGGCTGCGGTGCGCGGCGTGGGCCGCCAGCGGCAGGGGCTGGCCCACATGCAGTCGGGCACGGTCGCCGACATCGCCGCGGTCGTCGACAACTGCTCGGTCGCGCTGCAGGAGGCCGAGGAGATGGCCGGCTTCCGCCCCAGCCAGGCGGTGGTGGGGATCGCCGGCGAGCTGGTGAAGGGCTTCACGACGACGCTCTCCCAGGAACGAAGGCGGCCCGACCAGCCGATCACGGAGACCGAGCTCCAGCGCCTGATCGACGGCGTGCAGCACGAGGCCCTGCGCGAGGCCGAGCGCGCCGTCACATGGGAGACCGGGCTCCCCAACGTGGACGTGCGGCTGGTCCACGCGGCCGTGACGGGCGCGGCCATCGACGGTTACCCGGTGACGAACCCGATCGGGTTCCAGGGGCGCCACGTCCGGATCGCGATCTTCAACGCGTTCGCGCCGCTGGTCCACCTGGGAGCGCTGCAGAGCGTCGCGGCACAGCTCGACCTGCAACTGCTGGCCGTGGTCGCCGAGCCGTTCGCGGTGGCACGCTGCCTGGGCGGCGACCAGGTGCAGCAGGCGGGCGGGCTCTTCGTGGACGTGGGGGGCGGCACGACTGACGTCGCGCTGGTGCGGGCGGGCGGGATCGAGGGCACCCGGATGTTCGCCCTTGGCGGGCGAGCCTTCACCAAGAGCCTGGCCGACCAGCTGGGGCTGCCGTTCCAGCGCGCGGAGGCGCTGAAGATCGACCATGCGCGGGGGCTGGAGGTGCCGGACGGGGAGCGCCTGGCGGCCGTGGTCAAGGAGGACGTGGCAGTCTGGTCGGCGGGCGTCGAGCTGGTCCTAGAGGAGCTCGCCGGCGGCGACCTCCTGCCGGGACGAATCTACCTGTGCGGTGGTGGCGCGGGCCTCCCGGAGGTGCAGGCGGCGCTGCGGGACCCCGGGTTCGCCAGGCGGTTGCCGTTCCCCCGACCACCCGAGGTCACGGTGGCCGAGCCTGGGGAGGTGCGCGGAGTGCACGACGAGACCGGCCTGCTCGTCGACCAGCAGGACGTGACACCCATGGGGCTGGCCTATCAGGCCGTGGAGATGACGGCCGAGGAGTCCGTGCTCGACGCCGCGCTGCGCAGGGTGCTGCGCGCGATGAAGGTCTGAGGCAGACTGACGCCGATGGCGATCCATTACCTGGACGTCGACGACGAGGTGACCACGGCCGTGGCCCGCCTTCGGGCGGCGGGCGAACCGCACGTGGCGCTCGTGCTGCCGGCCGGATCGCGCGTCGCGACGAGCCGGATCAACTTCCGTCTGCTTGCGCGCGAAGCGGCGGCTCGGGACCGGCGCCTCGCGATCGTCGCGCCAGAGACGGCGGTGCGTGCCATCTCGATCGCCGCGGGGCTGCCCGCGTACGCCACCGTGGCCGCCTACGAGGCGGCGCTGGCCGACGAGCTCGAGCAGGAGGCTGGCGAGCGGCGCGTGCCGCTCGGCGGGCCCGAGCCGGACGACGGCGGGGGGCCGTTCCGGCGGTCCGGA
>JAJYJR010000040.1 GCA_021789355.1 Chloroflexota bacterium
TTCGGCATCGTCGGACCGCTGGTGGCTCATGACGTCCGCCCGTCATGGCGCTGGCTTGCCGTGGCGGGTCTCGTCGGAGGCGGTCCGACGTTTCTGGGCACGATCGTCGGCACGGCGGTCAACTCGCCGATCATCTTCGTCGCCTTCCTGGCCCTCGCCGCGGGCGCCATCCTCAACGTGGTCGGTGAGTTGATCGTGGCCGGCCGCCGGGCATCGTGGGAGCTCACGCTCTGGGGCCTGTTCTTCGGCTTCCTGGCGGGCGTCGGGACCGACCTCATCCTCGTGGCTACCGGCGCTTGAGGGGCGCGTCGCGGCGGACCGTACGAGCGCGCGTCAAGCTCCCCGCCGAGCGGCCGGCCGACAGCACGGGGGCACCCAAGTCGGTCTCGGTGCGTGAGGCGGATGCGGCGCAGATCTCGCTGGGCAGCCGCCCCCACGAGTCGGCATCGGCCGCGGAGCGTGATAGCGGGACGTCCTCGCCGCGCTCCGCGCCCTCTTCAGCCATCAGTGCGGACGCAGCCGCAATTGCTTCGCGGCTCATCTCCTTGCTCGCGAGTTGGGTGACCCCGTCAACGGTCCGCTGCATGTTCTCAGGGAGCGCAAACAGCTCGACCATGATTCCCGCGGCAATTTGACCGGCCGTCGTCCGAGTGAAGATCGCGTGGAAGTCAGGATTCGTGAGGACGAGCAGCCGTTCTTCGGCGGCGACCAACGTCAGGTAGTAGACCTCGTTCAGACAAGTTGCCACCTTTCCGGTGGGGTGGTTCCCGCCGCTGGTCAGCCCGCTGCTGGCCTTTATCGAGGCAACGACCCGCCCGTCTTGCGAGACGGC
Organism: Chloroflexota bacterium; assembly: GCA_021789355.1. Next base: position 833 of record JAJYJR010000040.1, read on the forward strand.
GTCGAACTCGTGCGTCCCGCCGGGTGCCAATCGCAACACTCTCGCGGCGAAGGCTTGACCGTACCGTTCAGCTAGCCGATTTCGCACCCAGGGCTCGACCGTGTATCGCAAGTACGACGTGTTGGCCATGGATGCTCACCTTCGTGGTGCGGCTCTCGAGGAACGGGAGCAGCTCTTGCGACGGGCGGCCAGATCTGACCTATCTGAGCCATACGCCGGCAGCCCTGTCACAAGAGCAGTTCCGCAGGCGCCCTGTGCACCCCAAACCCAGACACGCCGGCCGCCGGAGAGCTACAAGGTGGCAATCGAAGTCAGGGCTAACCCATTTCACCCATTGCGCTCGAAATAGGGGTGGATCGTGACACGAACGAAGCGTGGGAACTGCTTGCTGTAGAGGACGCAAGTCAATGGTGGCAGCCCGCGCATGATGCTGGCCAGGTGGTCAGCTTCTGCGCCGGATGTCTTGCCGAGGACAGTCCGCTGGATGTCGCGGATCTGCTCGACGTTGGTCTGCGAGAAGTAGACCTTGGTCGCCGTCGAGCCGGCGACAGCAGTTGGCAGGTCCGTCGGAAACTGCGACGCGATCACAACCCCTAGTCCGAACGCCCGGCCCTCGCGCATCAGGGGTTCGAGGAACGGCGACTCGACAAGCCGCCACGCCTCATCGAGAACCGCCAGCCGGACGAGCTTGTGCGCCTGTGGTTGGCGAATCAAGTAGTTGTAGAGCGCCATGAGGAAGAACTCCGCGACCGAGTTCTTCACCTCGTCGCCAGGGAGCTGTGCGAGCCGGATAACCGTGCTCTTCTCGGCGATGCTGGCGAAGTCCGTCAGCTGCGCGCCCGAACTGAATAGCTCGAGGTCAAAGATCGGTGACATCCGCCCGAGCAGCGCCTGATTGTCCTTGTCCTCGCTCAATTCCCGCTGCACGGCCTCGAAGGCAGGGTAGGTCTGACTCGCGTCGGGTACGAACGCCCGCGTCGGCACTCCCGCATCCTCGTAGACCGCCTTCATCGCCTCCCGCAACCGGTATGCCTGCTGATCCCCGAGGCGGTAGATGCGCTTGATGATGTCGGTTAGTTGGTGGAGGTGGTGCGTTGGGTTGACGCGACCGCTGCGCGGATCGACCGCCGGCGCCAGCGGATTGAACGGTAGGCTCTGTTCGGTCGGGTCGTAGACACTGAAGGCTTCCGTTTCCGCGTATGTCCTGTCTGAGTAGTCGTCCTTGAAATCGAGGATCAACGCGGGAACTTTGAACGGGCGCATATCGGCGAGGATCGCTTTGGTGGCCTGGGTCTTGCCGCTGCCGGTCTCACCGGTAATCATCAGGTGCGGATTAGGCAGTCGATCCTCCGGGGACTGCGGATCGAACCAGATGTCGCGCGGTCTGCCGTACTCCCCGGGCGAGGTTCCCAACAGCGCGCGCGGCCGGTCCGGCCCCGCCGCGGCGGTCTTGAGCGGAAGCGTCGACGCAACGGGCTTCGTCTCAGGTGGTGCGGCACCCTCAGTATCGGAGCCAGACGCGGGCTTCTGGGGCGCTACCGGTGGCTCCTCGCCCAGATGCTCGGGCTCGCCTCCCTCGCCTCCGTCCGCTCTGCCTTCCAACTCCGGCGGGCCAGCCGGAATCAGGACCTCGATCTGGCGTTCATTGAGCTCAGTGATCGCAACCGGCACCGAGTCCTCGCCGTCTAGTGCCGCCACGTTCATGGCGCTCAAGGATTCCGTATCGACGCCCAGTCGGACGTCAATGAGTTGACAACGAAGGTCGGCTTTGACGGAGCCGTCGAGGAGTCGCTGAAGGCGATCAGCCCAGAGCTTGCGCTCCTCGGCGGTGTAGGTGCCCTTCGTAAGTTCCCGGTAGAGGTGCTCGCGCAAGATCTCGCGCCGCGCAGGTGTCGTGATCAACTCGTCAGAGCGGCTCGCGCCAAAGACCTGTTCAAGAAGGCGACGAGTCGAGAGCATCTGATCGATGGCCGTGCCGGACACGACTCCGCTCGTTACTGCATACTCCGTGCCTTTGGCCTGCACGGCCTTGACCTCGATGACACTTATGGTGCAGTGATCGTTAGTCCAGGTGAAGCCGACGAGATCGGCACGTAGCGGATCATCGCTGAGATGGAGCCAGCGGCGAGCCTCAGCGCCGTCAAGGCTGACCAGCAATCGGCTGGCCTCGTCGCTGGACTTCCGGAACCAGCGGGCTGCGATCAGCGTTCCAAGCAATCCCTTGATCCGGTTGAAGTTGGTCCTGCCGGAGGAGTCGGGCCGAAGATTCAAGATGCCTGCGTCGAGCAGGTCGCTCAGCTGCTCGAGGAGGTCATCGAGATCCTCGTTACTTATGTAGGCGTTGTATTCGCGTACCACATCGCGCAGAGGCCGGCGGAAGGGAACCGTCGTCCGGGCGAAGCCCGCGACATCACGCTCGCCGTCCCGCGCGGTCATGATCCGCAGCTTGCCGATGCTGAGGTCGCGATCGACTTGTCGGTCTGCAACGGCCGTCCATGGGATGCGGGTAGCGATCCCGTGCAGCGCCTCGCGAAGCTTCGCCTGTTGATGCACCGCGAGGTACGACGTGCCGGCAGGGGCGAGACGCCGGACTAGATTGTCGTAGTCCTCAAAGGGACCCCCCGAAGCAGGCTCCAATTCAACCGTCTTGTGCATCTCGCGGTAGGCGATCCGGCGTGGGACCGCCAACGGTTGGATCGGGTGCAAGGCGGCCCGCGCCGGATTCATCTGGCCGGTGCTCTGATCGAACGCGACAACCAGATGGTGTAGATCGTCGTCCGGCGGGACAAGTTCCTGCCGCGGTAACTCCTTGATTTCGAAGGTGAAGAGGCGGTGAGGGGTGATCGCACGGAACACACGGGCAATTCGATCCTCCTCGGCCTCGTCGAGCCGCAGTTCGACCCCGACCTTGGAGCGTGGATGGCGGTAGATCGTAAGGTGTGCGCCGCTGAGCTTCCCCTCGTCCGCCAGGTCCGCGAGCATGCCGAGATACGCGCCAGCATCCGGCGGGTCGATCAGGCCGAGGCGGTAGCCGCGCTGCGAATGCGACTCTAGGGCCAGTTGCGCCTCAACGAGCGCACGGACGCTCGCGAGACCGTCGTCTGACGCGCCGCCCTCGGTCTCCCGTCCGAAGTACGGCAACGGACCCAGCCGGCTCAGGTACCCAAGGATCGTCTCGGTGCTGATCGCAACCGACGGAATCAGGATCGACGTCAGGAAGAACGGCAGCCGCTCGGCTGAATGCGCAATCAGTGCTTTGTCGCGATCCTCGAGGCGGTCGCGCTGGGCGTCGACGATCTGGGCATATCGAGCGTAGTGCCAGAGGAACAATGGATGGGTAGGAGCCACAATCGCATAGATCTTGTCATCGATCCGCACCACCACGATTTCGAGAAGCAGGAGGTGCCCGAGGATCTCGTTCGCATCCTGCCCGAACCGCTGGTATAGCGCCTCGAAGTTTCCCCGCAGCGTCGCGTTGAGCGACTCGTACGCGGCGATGTAAGCGAGGAGAATCGCCCGGGTCGGCGGATGCGCGGCGACGGCCAGTGGCTCTACGGCCAAAGCACGAATCCAGGGGAGTACTGCCTCGCGCGCCTCGCGATAGACAGCGAAGCGCCCGGTAAGCTCGGCCCCGGCGTCGTCGCCCGAGAGGTGGGCGAGGAACTCGGCGATGCGGTCGCCTTGCCACCGGGTGACGAGATGCTGCTCGACGTCGAAGCGGCGCAACGCGCTCTCCAGATCGGGCGCTTCGATCTCGATCAGCCCACCGTAGGTGTCCTCACCAAGCACCTTACCGAGTAGGTTCAGGACATCGAGCCTCGCGGTGGCCACCGCCTCGGTAGCGCCGTCCGGCAGCCTGGTCCGGATCGTCTCCGGCCGGAGCTTGCCCTCGTCGAGGTTGTTCAGGACCTCCTGCAGGTGACCCACGATTGCCGCGACATCCTCCGCCCGGTCCTCGTCGACGAGGGCTTCGGCGGCGACCTTGCTCGCCTTCTCGGTCGGCAATCGCCTAGGGCTGTCGGGCTTGGGTTTCTTTGTTCGCGCCCGCACCAACCGATCGGCCGCCTGGAACGACACAGAGGCTGCGCCGTCACCTTCGACGCGTGTTCGGTCGAGCTGACTCAGCGCCTCCTGGAGCGTCCTTCGGGCGTCTGAATCGGTCTCCGCCTGGATCACATCGGTGATCCGCCGCCGATCCTGAGCGTTCAGCATCTGGAGCCGGCTCGACAACTCGCGATTGCGTTCCAGCCGCCGCTTGACCGCGGCTTCATGGGGGTCGTTGAAGAGCTCACGATCAGGCAGCAACCCAAGGCTTCCGATCTCGCGGCTGCTCGCGTCGAGGAAGTCGTGGCCCGTCTTCCCGGCGAGCGCTGTGTAATAGTCGATCAGGGGCGCCAAACCGATTGTGTCGTCAGCGTCGAGCAGGCGCCACCATCGAGCCTGCACTTCGCTCTGGCCTGCCTCCTCGCCGAGCGCACGGCGCACGAGAATCGACTTCAAGTCGCGGGAGGTGATCGCACTGAAGTCTTCGAGAGACGACAGCTTGGCCTCGTCGCCGTGGGCGATGACCACGATCAGGGCACTCAAGTCGCGGTCGTTACGCCAGCGCTCGGCCTGCTCGACTTCGCCCGAGAAGTTATCGCGCGTGAAACCGGCGGCCGTCGCCGCTGCCGGCCCTCCCTCACGCAGGTAAGCGATCCGCAGTTCGATTCCCTCGTCACGAAGTGCCGCAAGAGATTGCAGCAGGCGGTTGGGATCCGGTGCGGGAACGTCCCGAACGAGCACGCCAACGGCGCCCTGACGACGACGAACTCCTTCCGCGATGAGGTCGGCGAGCACCTCGGCTGGAGACTGTCCGCTGGCCACCTCAAATGCTCCCCTCGGGCCGGGTCGTGATCATGGTTCGGCCGTCGGCGTACGCCTTGGCGTAGCCGCACTCGACAAGCAAATCGCGGAACTCCTCGACGTTGCGGCGAAGGTCCTCCTCGTTGATCGAAACGACCGACGGCCAGAACTCCTCGTCCCGGAGGTTCGTGTAGCGGATCACGGCGTCGTCCTCAGGCCTTCCAACGACGACGCCGAGTGACTCGCGCAGCCGCTCGAGGAATTCTGGGAACTCGACCGGCTCGTCAGGCTCGACCGTGGCAGCGACCAGCGTCTCAAGGAACTCAGCGGTCGCTGTATAGCGCTTTCGAAGCTTGCCACCGCGACCCTGATTCGACCATGGGGCCAAGAAACCGGCGCGACGTCCCAATTCGATAAGCGAGCCGATTGGCGCCTCGCGAACCCGGTCGACCGCGTCCTCGGCCATCGCCCGGGCGAGCGCTTCCGTAGGCTCCGTGCCTCCGGCGCAGTAGGTGCTGTAGAGCGCGGCGACCCGGTTCCCCAGGTCGGCGTCTACAAGAGCGACCTCGATTTGCTTGGCGGTCGTGCCAAACTCGGAGACAACATGCTCAAGGAATCGCGAGCGGATGACGCCCTCGATCGCATCGCCAGCCCTCGCTAGGGTGGTCCGGCTGGCGTCCGCTACCGAGACCAGCGTCCCGTCGAAGAGGTCGAGCAGGATCGGCGGTCGCGGGGCCTGATCGTCCCGCTCGGCCCAGCGCGACACCGCGTGGACGTGCAGCACGAAGCAGCCGAAGAGCATCAGCCTACGCAGCGAGTTGAGTTTGGACCCAGAGTCGCGCTCGAACCGCGCGAGGCGGTCGTACGCGTCGCGTAGGTTGCGGAGTGTCGGTGAGATGAGCTGCCCGTCCGATGTCTCGAACAGGTGATCGCTGCGGGCGATCAGGGCGGCGACCTCGATGCTCGGGGTGGCCTCCCGCGCTTCGCCGAACTCCAACATCGGCATGGCAAGCGTCGTCCACGGATCGCTCTCGGACTGGAGCAACTCCCGGAGATAGTCGGCCGCTTCTGTCCGGCCCGTCGGCTCTGCCGTCAGGAGCCGGGCGAGAAACTGTCCCATCCGATAGTCCGAAGGGTCGCCGGTCACGAAGCGCTCGTTCGAGAGCGTGAAGGACTGCTGATCCGGAAAGACGGCGCCGTCGGCCGCGAGGACGTCAAACGCCAGGGCCCGCAATCGGGTCACCTTGAGCGCATCCGGGTCACGACCCCTCGACGTCGAGAATGCCGAGCCGTAATCGGCAATCACCTCAGCGTTGGGGTAACGCTCCACGTCGACACCGAGCTTCTGGTTGCGCACGTATCGCCGCACCAACCGCGTCACGGCAGTGGTGTCATACGTCCGGCCGGCGAGCGAGCGGGCTAGGCCATTGGCGACATGCACAGGCTTGATCGAGAAGTTGACCAATCGGAACCCGAACTCCTCGTCGAAGACCGCTTCCAGCAGATCCTTGGTGGGAACAGCGGTCACAACTGATACCTCGCCGGCTGCCGCTGAACCGCGAACTGCTCGTCAAGGTCGGAATCAACGTTGCGGATGCGGATGTCTACGATCGGCAGATCGCTCTCAACCGAGCCGTGAATGCGATCGATGAAGCGCGTGATCCGTCTGGTTGCAGTCCGTGACCAACTTGAGCGACCAAGGCCACGCTCAGCCTCGACCAACGTCAGGAACAAATCGCGATCGACTTCCACCATGGCGACATCGACGTTGTCCCAGGTAGCAACCAGGGCGAAACTGCGGCGGTCGAGTTGCGAAGCCGGCAGCCATGCCTCGACCCATGACGCTGTCTTGAGAGGCTCGATCCGAAGGTGTTGATACGAGATGCGGTGAAACGAAACGAACGTTGAAGGTGCCCGCACGTCGTAACGGTGGCTCTGCCAGAGCTGAATGTGCTCCTTCTCTGTGTCGGCGCAGTCGGGCTCAAAGAAGCGGTTGAGTGCAAGGACAAGGTCGCGGACGATCGCTGCCGTCGCCTCCTGGCCAGACTTGAGGGTCTCCTGGAACTCGCGCTCGTCACCCGGCACAAGCGCCAAGAGGTCGGGCCCATTTGCGTGCTCAAAGAAGAAGCGGCGTTTGATGGCCTGGTACGCGGCTATCCGCTCCGTCTCATTTAGCGTCATGGGCCCGGGTGGAGGCTTGCCGAGCCAATCACGGGCAGCGGTGTCGCCGAGCCAGAGGCGATCGTCCCAATCTGGGTGCGTGATCTCGGCCGGGTCAAACACGGCACGCACGGCGTCGAACAACGCCCCGACGCCACCCCTGAACGCAAGGTTCGAGTAGACGAACCCGAGCGAGTCCTGCCCGGCGCGCACCCGATCGGTGGCGGATTGGCCGCCCGTAATCAGGTAGGCGATGAACCCGACGAGTTGACGCATTGTGACGTGGCCCATTCGGGTCGCCACCACCTCCAGGAGTCGCACGAGTCGCTCACGGACCTGCGGATCGCACAAGGCGACGCGGTTTGTGATCGCCGGATCGGCAGCGCTCAGGCCAACGTAGAAACGATCCTGGGTGAGGCGCTCGATGACACGCTCAATCACGCTCGCCGACAGAAGATTGCGCAGGCTCAGATCGACCACCACGACGTTCTCGGACGGATCGGCGGGCCGGCGAGCCTCGACGAAGAAGCGTGCAGTCGTTACCTGGCGCAATGCTTCAGCGACCGGCGCGAAGCCATGCTTGGACGCCAGCCGCTGCAGCACGTAGAGAGGCCATTCGTTGATCGCGAGCACGAACGGCTTGCCGTCGTCACGGCTCGCGGTCCATTGCTCCAGGATCTCGGCATCCGTGCAGGCGTTGGCATCGGTAATCACACGGGTGCCGAGGGCTTCCAACCTTTGTCGCAGCCGCTCGATCAGGTGGGTCTTGCCGTCACCAGGGTTCCCGGTGACGACGATCTGACGACCCGCTTCCGCCTGTCCCACGAGGTAGTCGTCGACACCCAGATCGACGTGGATCGACTCCAACTCGTCTGCGGTGAGGCGGTCGGCGTAGCTGTTTGTGCTGCGGTAAAGGCGTTCGATGAAGGTGTGATCACCCTGCTCTCCGGACTGGGCCGCCACACCGATCTCTGCGTCCGTCTCCGAACTCGCGGCACCACCACCGACCCGCCCTGCCCGCCGGTCGCTCTTGCTGCGGCCACGACCGTTGCCGGACGCGCCACCAGACTCGGCCGACAGCCGCTCCGTTTCGCGCGAGAGGCGGAATGCATCGAATTCCTCGCCGCGGACTGATTCAAGCACGTCGGGTCTGGTGATCCTGCTGCTGAGCCAGCGGTCGCGCCAGTAATTGACCAGCACGGCGGTACCCTCACCGCCGGGTGGCAGCAGGTACTGCGGCTCGGCGCTCAGCCGCAACACGACGTCATCGGTGTTGGCGCAGAGCGGAACGCCGTAAATGATTCGGCGCGAGTTGTGGCGGAGGAAGCTGTTCGCGTCGAGCCCGAGGGCTTCCAACCCGGTCCGGATCAGCCGCATCTTCGGACTCGTACCCTCGCCGAAGAGATTGTTGACCTCGCGGCGATTCGAGTCCGAATGGCGCGCGACATCGTTGAGCGAGTGAACGGTGTCCGGGGCAAATTGGACGGTGCCGAAGCTCTCGGTCCGTGCCACCTTACGGTAGACGAGCGCGCCGCCTTCAGTCTCCACCTTGAGCCGGTTGTACTGGCTCGAGCCGTACGCCTCGTAGAGGCTTGAGGTCGTCACCAGCGCCAGCTTGGCCGGGCGGCTGATCGGGCGCCCGGCCATCGCCGATGCGATGATGCTCACGCGATCGCCGTAGCGCCGCTCGATGTCGTCCACCACCTGGCGACTCAGCATCATCAACGCGACCAGCTTGCCGCCGAGCACAGCTCGATAGGGCGGCACCGCCCCACAGGTGATGAGCTCCATCACGTTTGATGCGAGCGCCTCCTGCTTGATTCGCCGGAGCGCCGTCTCGATCGCTCGCCGGCCGTCGGGCTCTGCCAGTGCCTTGGGCAGATCGCCGCCGCCATCAGTGAATCCAAGGTCCGTCAGGGTCGCGAGCGCCCGATAGAGGTCGGCGAGCGCCCGGGCGCGCTTGCGCCGGTAGAGCGCGGTGCGCGCCACCGATCCCCAATCAACCGTGGCTACACGGCCGTGGTCTGCGGCGTTCTGCGCATTGCGGATCAGGAGGTAATCGGCGTCGCGCTCCTCACCTGCCGCATCGAGTTTGGCAAGTCGGTCCACGGTGCTTCGGCGTTCGATAGCCTCCAGCGCGCTGACCGTCTTGCTGACCGCCGCGAAGGGATCGCTCGAGATACCGAGGTCGGCGCTGTAGGTGTTCTCTATCGCTTCGCGCAGGACCCGCATGATGTGCCCTGCGAGTTCCCAGCGCTTGGTCGCGTCTAAGTCCGGCAGGCGGCGCTCCAGACCGTTCGCCGACCAGCCGAAGTGGTCGTCACGCTTCGCGAGACCGAGCACCGGATTCCCCAGCGCCGCGATGCCGATGAGCGGGCGCTCGGGGAGCGCGGCATCTCGAACGAGATAGAACAGGTTGCGACCCGGCGTGCTTTGGTATGGGATCGACCAGAAGTGGCGGGCGTACCGCCATACGTCCTGGAGCAGGATCCCGGTCGTCTCATCGCGATCGCCAGGCTCAATCGCCTGGAGCATCGGCTGCATCGCCGCCGTTCCCTGTGCCGTTAGGCGCGTCGCCAGTTCGGCGCCACTCGTGAAGAGCCGAGAGATCCCTCGTCGCTCAGTGATCCTGATGAACTCAAGTGTCGAGGCCTCGCTTAGCTGAGCGTCGCGAGCAAAGGCGAACGAACGCCGGATCGACTCCTTGGCTGCTTCAGGGTCGTCGAGGCGGATCGCGGACCGGCCCGGCGCGTCCAGGATGGTGCCCTCGTCGTCCTCGCGGAGTGTCCAGCCCTGGCTGATCAGGTCGCGTAGCACACGCAAGGTGGCGCTGTACCGGACCGTGGGCGCTAGATCAATCCCGGTGAGGCCGAACGAGAGCAGTTCACTGTGGCGCTCATCGACAGCCCCGATTGCCGAATCGAGGATTGCACCCGCCTCGAGCGCCCGTCTCGCGGTCAGCTCTTCGATCAGGGCATGGAGATCGCTCTGGTAGCCCAGGACCAAGCGCGGCCGAAACCGTCGGTAGCGAGAGCCCGCATCTAGAGTTGTTGTGGGCCGGCTCCCGACCGTTAGAGCTGACATCCCGCTCCTAGTGCAAAGTCCTCAGTTCCGGAGCCTCGACCGCGACGCTCACGTCTCGGCAAGGATAGTCGGACCACGGGTCGGCCGGCCGGCTCATGTCGGCAGGCCGGCTCACGCCGCTTCCTCAATTCGCGTGGTCGTAATACTGACTCCCCACCATCGGCGGTCGACGCGACAGGTAGCCCGTCACGGCTGGGGACGAACAGTGATGGAACACGAGCGGCCCGGGTCAGGCCCTGCGGCATCTGCCTTGACACGGCGTCGGGCTCGCCGGTCGGGCGGGCTGAGAGCGGACGTGGGAATCTGGACGGAGGCGGACACGAACCTGGACGCTGACGGCCACTGAAGCTGAACGCTCGGCGGTCACGAAATCTGGACGGCCCGCCTGGGCGACGCGCTCGAGTCGCCCGGAGCTGAGCGCCGCTCCTTGGTTCACTCAAGGGTGCTGTGGCAACCCGAGGAACCGAGGAGGGCCCGATGTGAAGCATGCCGGAGAGGTCGTGGAGATCCTCGAAGCGTTCGATCTCACGGGCAGCCTCCGCGATGCCGCCCGCCTGGCCGGCTGCTCACCGATGACGGTCGCCCGCTACGTCCGGCTGCGCGAAGCCGGCCGGCTCGCCGCGGTCCGCTATGCCCGGCGCGACCAGCTCGTCGATCCGTACCTCGAGAAGGTCGAGGAGTGGGTGGAGCGCAGCCACGGCCGAGTCCGGGCCGACGTCGTCCACGAGAAGCTCCGGGCACTCGGCTTCGAGGGGTCCGAGCGGACGTCGCGACGGGCCGTCGCCAAGGCCAAGAGGGCGTATGCCGCCGGCCACCGGCGGGTCTTTCGGCCGTGGATCCCGGAGCCCGGCATGTGGCTCCAGTTCGACTGGGGCAAGGGGCCACTGGTCGGCCGGCGCGAGACGCTCCTCTTCTGCGCCTGGCTCTCCTGGAGCAGGTTCCGGGTGGTCATCCCGACCTGGGACCGGACGATGCCGACGGTCATCGCCTGCTTGGACGAGACGCTGCGACGGTTCGGTGGCAGCGCGACCTATGCCCTGACCGATAACGAACGAACCGTCACCGTCGACCGGGTCGCCGGGATCGCGGTGAAGCACCCGGTGCTCGTTGCGGCCAGCCGCCATTACGGGCTCCAGGTCCACGCCTGCGTGCCGTTCGACCCGGCGTCGAAGGGTGGCAGCGAGAGCACGGTGAAGGTGGCCAAGGCCGATCTCGTGCCGACCGAGGCGAACCTCCTGCCCGAGTACGCCTCGTTCAGTCAGCTGCGATCCGCGTGCGACGCCTTCTGCGCCGGGGTGAATGCCCGCCCTCACCGCGAGACGCACCGGCCGCCGGTCGAGCTCATCGCGGACGAGCTCCGCCGGCTCCACCCCGTGCCCGACGAGCCGTACACGGTCGCCTTCGGGGTCACCCGCGTCGTCGACGAGGAGTCGACGGTCCGCTATGGCTCGGCCCGCTACAGCGTCCCCCATACCCTCGTCGGCGAGCGGGTCTGGGTGCGAGTCGAGGGCGACGAGCTCGTCGTCGCCCACGTTGGGCTAGGTGGCGCGCGGGAGGCCGCCCGGCACCGGCTCACGACGCCCGGCAACCCGCGCATCGACCCGGCGCACTATCCGGAGCGCACGAGCGACCCACTCCATCCCAAGCCGAGGCCGGCCAGTCCCGAGGAGTCGGCGTTCCTCGAGCTTGGCCCTGGTGCCGAGCGCTGGCTCATCCTCGCCGCCGCGTCGGGTGCCGAGCGAATCCGGACGAAGATCCGCCGGGCGACTGAGCTCGCCGCGCTCGTCGGAGCGGACCGAGTCGAGCGGGCACTCGCTCTCGCGGCCGAGGCCGGCCGCTTTGCCGACGGCGATCTCGAGTCGATCGTCGACCACCTGCGACTCATGGGCGATCGCTCGAGCGAACGGCTCGGGGCCGGCGACGACACGCTCCAGCCCGGCACCGGGGCGTGGGAGCTCGTCGGGCGCTGATGGCGACCGGCCCCGCCCACGATCCGTTCGAGACACGCGGCAGGCTGCGGGGCGCCGAGGCCGCCGATGAGTTCGACCGTTGGCGGCAGCTGCCGCCGCGCCTCCGTCCGGTCGAGCCGGCTCCATTGCCGCCCGACGTCGCCCGGCTCCTCCACCGGCTCCGCCTGCGCTACGTCCGGGAGGCCGGTCCGGCGGTCCTTGCCCAGGCTCGAGAGGAAGGCTGGGACCACGCCCACGTGCTCAAGGTCCTCCTGGCAGAAGAGGCCGCCGGTCGCGATCGGTCGACCCGGGAGATGCACCGCAAGGCGGCGAGACTGCCGTCAGGCAAGACGTTCGACGCCTGGGACCCAAAGGCGTCGGCGATCCCGGGCGGCGCCCAATGGGCGCTCCGCACCCTCGACTGGATCGGCCGGGCCGAGAACCTCGTCCTGGTCGGCCCATCGGGAACGGGCAAGAGTCATTTCGCCGAGGCGATCGCCCACGCCGCGATCGACCGCGACCTGCGCGTCAGCTGGTTCACCCTCGAGTCGCTCACGGCGACCATTGCCCGCTCGCGGATCGACGCCTCGACCGGCAAGGTCGTCGAGCGGATCGTCCGCTCCGAGCTGGTCGTCGTCGACGACATCGGGCTGCTGCCCGCCGGTGCTGACGAGGCCGAGGCGCTCTATCGGCTCGTCGACGCGGCCTACGAGAAGCGCTCGCTGATCCTCACCCTCGAATCTCCACCCTGCCCGCTTCGACACGATCTTCCCCAAAGGCCTCGCCACGGCCGCCGTCGACCGGCTCCTCCACCATGCCCACGTCGTCGTCACCGAGGGTCGCTCGCACCGGCTCACCGAGGCGATCGAGGGCCACGGGGTCAGGCCACTCGACCCCGCTCCTTGACGACGCAGCCGCCGCCTACCCGGATCAGGCCACCAAGAGTTCTCGTGCCGCACTGCGTGGGCTCGTCCAGGTTTCGTGGCCGTCCCTGACCAGATTCGGCGTCCGCCTCCGTCCAGCTTCCGTGACCGCGAGCGTCCAGGTTCAGATGTCCCTTGACAGCGGGCTGCGAGCCATTCGCACAGTCCAGATACACATTTTGTACATCTCTCGTCTTGACCAGAGACACCGCTGGAACTACCGTCTCCGGCATGGAACACGTCGTGGACACCGCCACCCTCCGCCGCCAGGCGAGTGAGTACGTCAGCCGAGCCTCTGCCGGCGAGACGATTCTCATCCTGCGGTGGGGTCGGCCAGCCGCCATCCTCCGTCCGGCCGTTCCCGGCGAGCGGGCCTCGAAGGTGACGGTGTCGACCTTCCGCCGAACGCTGCGAAGCGCACTGCGGACGGCCCGCAGCCAGCCCGTGGTGCTGACGTGGTGGGGTGGCGAAGCGGCGGTCATCGCGCCGGTGCCGGCCGAGATCGCCGAGGAGTGGGACGTTTGACGCTGCGCGGCGAGATGCAGGCGGTCTCGATGAATGAGGTCCGCCAGAAGCTCCGGGTCGCGGTCGAGATCGCCGAGGCCGGGTCACCGGTGATGGTCCTCGAGCACGGTCATCCGGCCGCAGTGATGCTCCGCTTCGACGAGGTCGAGCGGGCCATCCGCCTCGAGCGTGCGCTCTCAGCGCTCCATGGCCTCGAGGTGTACCCGGAGCTCGCCCGCGACACGAGCGAGCTCGCCGCTGTTGTCGCCGGCCGCGTCCGCCCAAGCCTAGCCTCCGTGCGGCGCCTGGCGGGCGAGGCGCGCGAGATCCTTGCACCCCTCCGGACGGTCGGCGTGCGCGAGATGCAGCGAGTCGTCGCCGACGTGATCGATCGCGTCCAGGCCGGGCAGCCCGCGACGATCTCGCTCGATGGCGGCCTTCCCGCGGTGCTCATCAGCCCGACCGAGTTCGACCGGTTGCGCGAGCTCGCCCGGATCGAGAGCTGGTTCCGGGCGGCCGGGCTCGACCTCGCGTCGGCGAACGAGCAGGAGACCGCGGATTTCGTGCGCCGGTTACGCGAGCGGCCGGCGGCAGCAGCGGAGTCGGCCGCCTCGTAGCGGCCTCGTTCTTATGCGTCCCCGCATCTCCGGCTTCACGGCCGCTTATCCGCCGCTTATCGCGACCTTGCTCGCGTCGCTCTTGCTGCTCGCCTGGGCCTCCCCGGTCGCGGCCGTGAGCTCGGTGCCGACCGGCGCCCAGGAGGCGCTCGCGCCCGTGACTAAGATGATCGCCACGCTCGTTGCCATCGCGATCGGCCTGGGCATCGCGATCTGCGGTGCCGTCATCGTGTGGGGCGGCATCGAGAAGACGCTCGCCGGGTCCAACGCCGACGCCGAGCATCGCGCCCAGCGGCGGATCACCAACGGCATCACGGGGCTCGTCTGGATGGTCCTCGCAGGCGTCATCGTGTCCACGATCACCGCGATCGCCGTTGCCTACGGCCTCATCGAGAAGCCGTTCTGAACGGGCGTGGAGCGATGGCGGCGATCGCGCGACCCACGGCTGCAACCCCTGCGGCGCTGCGCCGCCTGCTCCGTGCGCGGCTGCCGGTGGCGCCCGCGGGGCTGCTGCTGGTCGTGCTCGCCCTCGGCGGCGTCGCCCTCGCGGCGCTGGTGCATCCGGCGTGGGCAACAGCGCCTGCGACGTCCCCGCCGCTGACGACCGCTCCGTCCGGCGTCCAGCCAGTCGGCGACATTCCGTTCATCGGCGACCCGATCCGTGATCTCACGATCTGGTGGTCAGACCGCCTGTCCGACGCGAACCGCGCCGCCCTCGGAGGTCTCCGGGGCGACTTCCTCACGCCCCTCGACCCGGCGTCCGACTCGGTCGTCAAGGACCTGTACGGGAAGATCCTGCTCATCACGATCCCACTCCTCACCATGGGCGGGGCGGTCCTCGGCTATCTCATCATGACGAGCCGGACCAGCGGTGAGTCGGCGTACACCGCCCGGGCGGTTACGCCCCGTTTCGTGGTCGGGGCGACACTCTCGGTCCTCGGGATCTTCCTCGTCTCGGTGTTCGCCCAGTTCGTCACCGCAACCGACCTCGCCATGGTGCAGGTGGCGATCCCTGCTAACGCCGTCGGCGGCCCCGACGCGTGGCCCGCGGCGGGCGGAGTCTTCGGGGTCCTCCAGAACGCGAGCTTCGATCCGCGCATCGCCCAGGGACCGGCGAACTGGAACGACGGCGCCTGGCTCTCGACGGGTCTTGTGGCCGCGGTCCTCGTGACCTTCCTCGAGATGGTCAACGGCGCGCTCTCGGCGCTCGAGCGCCTGCTCGTCCTCGTCGGCCCGGTCTGTCTCGCCGCCTACGCCCTCCCTGCCACCCAGCGAATCACGAACGGCTGGCTCAAGGTGCTCCTCGCCATCCTCGTCGTGCGCTTCGCCTGGACGATCGTCTTCGTCCTCTTCAGCCTCGAGTCCCTCGCGCACATGTCGGCCGGGAACCCGCCGACGGTTGGTGACACGAACGCGATGCTTGGGCTCGCGACCGGCTGTGCCCTCCTCATGCTCCTGCTGCCCTTCGCCCTCGTCCCGCTCGCGCTCTCAGGACCGGGCCCGTTGCGGACAGAGCGATGAACGAGCGCGGATTGGTCGAGGTCCCCGAGAACGCCGTCCGCGACGAGCCGATCGCGTTCGGCCTGACGGCGGTCCAGCTCGGGATCTGCGCGCTCAGTGTGCTCGTCGCGGCGCTCCTCAATCTCCTGCCGGTCTGGGAGCCCCTCCGGGTCCTGCTCGTGGTAGTCGGCGCCGCGCCGATCGGGCTCGCCGCGGCGCTGCCAGTGCGCGGCGAGCCGGCCTATCGCTGGATCGTCAGGGCGGTTCAGCACCGCAAGGGACCCCTCGTCTGGCACGCCACGCTCGTGTCCGTCGAGGGCGCCACGGCGCCCATCTCGATCGTCGCAGGCGTCCCCGAGGCAGGAAGTTGGCAGGAGGGGGACAATGAGCAGGCCAGTTCGCAGTCGGCAGAAGGCCCCGGGACACGCGTCCCCTCGGCCGCCGGCTCGCCTCCCGAAGTCGTGGAGCGAGCGCCGATGGAGGAGGAGGTGCCCCGCCTGAGAGTCCTCGGGCGGGACGAGACCGGGTCGAATCCCGACCCCGCCGCATCCCGGGAGGAGCTCGAGCGTCCTCCCACCATCCCCCATGTCCTCTCCGGCCTGCGTGTGGTTGGGGTCCTCTCCTTCGCCGGTGGGGTCGGCAAGACGACGCTCGCGACCGAGGTCGCGACGTATGTCGCCGCCCGCGCGCGGTATCGGACGCTCGACGGCGACGAACAGGCCCTCCGGGTCCTCCTCCTCGATGCGAGCCGGACGAGCCCGGCGGCCGGCTTGCGCCTCGGGCTCGACGCGGAGTCTGTATCGCGGGCGATGGAGCGCCGGACCTGGACCGAACCTGGCACCGTTGAGGCGGCGATCACGCCGACGCGCTGGCGGGTCGACGTCATCACAGTGCCGCCGGCGCGGTTCCTCGATCGTGAGGGCGCCGCCTTCGGAGCGGTCGACGCCCAGGCGATCCTCGATGGCGCGACCGAGGCCGGATACCAGCTCCTCGTGGTCGACCTGGGCTCGGTCCACGAGCCAGGCCATCGGCATCTGATCGATCAGGCGTCCGTGCTCCTCGGGGTCGTGCGCCCGACGATCGAATCGCTGCCGGACGTGCCGCGCCTCGCGGAGTATGTCCGGGCGCTCGGCATGGGCCGCAAGCTCGCCCTCATCGGGGCGATGACAGACGACGAGGGTCCGATCCGGGGCGTCCTCGGCGAGGACCGCCTCCCGATCGCCGGGGTCGTGCCGCGCTCCGACGCTGTGGCGCTCGCGGGTGAGCGAGGCGAGCCCGCCTGGCCGCTCGATCCCGCCTTCGCCGAGGCGCTGGCGCCGATCGCGGCGGCAGCCTGGCCGCTCGTGGCGACGAGCGACGGCCTTCGCGCGGCTCGGATCGGCTTCGTCGGTGCCGTTCGTCGCGTGCTTCATGTCGGCGGCGCCGCGCGATGACCGGCGAGACGGGCGGGGCCGTGAGCGTCCGACCGCTGTCGGGCCAGACCCTCGGCAAGGTGCGCCGGATGCTCGTCGCGCGCCTATCGGCCGACGTCCTCAATCCCTTCGATCGGACGCCCGAGCGCGAGCGCGTCTTGCGCGAGGCGATCGCGGCGACGCTCGAGGATCCTGAGCTCGACCTCGCCCCGGTGCCGGCGCTTATCAGCGCCGTGGAGGCGGCGGTCTGCGGTCTCGGCCCTCTCCAGCCGCTCGTCGAGGATGCCGAGGTCTCGGACATCCTTGTCAACGCTCCAGCGGCGGTCTTCGTCGAGCGCGCTGGCCGCCTGGAGCCCGCTGGCGTCGCCCTCGCCTCGGATGCTGAGCTCGTCGAGATCGCCGAGCGGATCGCCGCGCTGGCGGGTCGCGAGCTCTCGGTGGCCCACC
>JAJYJR010000696.1 GCA_021789355.1 Chloroflexota bacterium
CGATCTGCGGGGTCCGCGCTCGGCAAGCGCATCGTGGACCGGCTGCCCGAGCGCGCCTTCGTGGTGATCATCGAGGGCGTGCTGGTGGTGGCAGGCGTCGCGTTCCTGGTGGGCGGGTAGCCCGGCCGCGATGCTGGTCAGCGGCCCGGCCGCCGCTGCCGGCGCTGGCCAGCCCGCGTCTGGCGCCCGCCTGCTGCCCCGGAGCTCGAGCGCGGTGGAGTAATGTGCCATATTGACGATCACAACCGTCGGGGTGTGGCGCAACGGTAGCGCACGTGCTTTGGGAGCACGAGGTTGCGGGTTCGAATCCCGCCGCCCCGACCATTGCCTCCTCGTCTGGTGGCCGCGGGTCCTTCATTTCGCACTATAGGGATATCTCACTTCGCGAAAGTGCGCGTTCTGCTCGGTCGAGGGGTTCAACTCCCGCCGGCCACCCCAAGTTGGGCACGAGCTGAGCCGACCACGGTTTGTGCCGTTCGACTACAGGCTGCGCATCGTGCAGCAGGGTCGTCGAATCGACGATGCGCAGTGTGTACGTCGAACAGTTGGAATCGGACGATGAGCAGTCGGTGTGTCGCCCGCTCGGACCACAGACCGTCCTCGGACGACCCGGTGACGCGGGCGACCGCCAGTTCGGGACAGGGCTAGGGAGACTCGTCACTCGCTTTGGGAGTGACAGCGAATCCGTTCGCGCGGCGTTCGATGAATCGCTTCGTGCCACTCGGAATGGCTTCGCTGGACTCCGAGACTCGCGCGACCGTGCGTCGGTGGTAGCGAAAACGAGAGTGTTCCCGCGAATGTTGAAACGTCCTTTCGCGCCACTCCCAATCTGCCGTCGGTAGCCCGGACGGCATCGACTGATCTAGGGGTTCGGGCCGTCAACCCCCGCCCTCAAACCAGGGACGGGCCTCGTACCATTGGGCCATGCCCCGACGATCCGGCGCCCCGTCGCCTGGCCAACTCTCGCTCCACTTGGTCGACGATCCCGCCGCGATACGAGACCTGCTCATCGACCAGCTTCGGCACGCCGGTCACGCCGGTCGGCTGATCCCGGAGATGGGTCTCTGTCAAGGAGATGCGCGCATCGATCTGGCAGAGATTGGCCCCACCCTCGACGGCTACGAGATCAAGAGCGAGCGCGATGATCTGCGCCGGCTGCCCCGGCAGACCGAGGTCTACAACCGCATCTTCGATCGGTTGACCCTGGTGACTGCGGCCAGACACCTGAAGCACGGGGCCAGTTGCGTTCCCGAGTGGTGGGGTATCGCCCTGGTGAACGGCGAGTCCGGTGCGATCGAGGACGTCAGGCCCGCGGTCCTGAACCCCTCGCGCGATCCACTCGCGACCGTCCGCCTGCTCTGGCGAGACGAGGCTGCCGACCTGCTCGAACGTCACCTCGGCCAACGCGTCCGCGCGACGCGCCCGGTCCTGTGGCGGCGACTGGTCGAGATCCTCCCGCCCGACGAGCTCTCCCGCTCGGTGGCTGCCTGCCTCACAGTTCGAGCTGCGTGGCGAGCAGCCGGCTGATGTACGTCAGGTGGTGGTTCTCACCCGCGCGCTTCCAGCTCGTCCAGTTGCCGAGGTTGATCTCACCTGCTGCCGCCTTCGCGATCCAAGCGTCGCCGGCGCTGAAGGTCGGTCCGCACCACTCGGGGACATCCATGAACCGCTGGAACAGTGCGCGCACGACCTGCGGATCCCCGCTATTGAGATCAATCCCGCGGACCATCAGGAAGTCGTCGCGCGTGGTGTAGGTAATAGCCGGGATGCGCGGGAGCCGTCGCGACTCCGTCCGCTGCTCGACCCGCTCCGGATGGATGACGCCGTAGTCGCCAAACACTGGTACCCGGCCGATCGTGGCGGCCCGTCGACGCAGCTCCTGCCAGACCCACCACTCGACGCGGTTTCGCGGGGTGATGTCGTCCCGGTTGAACCCGCCGGCGTTGGCGGGCATGCCCGACCCCGCGATCGCGAGGTTGCGCCAGCGGTCCAGGTACGGAAGCGTACGAAGCATCGACTCGGCGAAGACCTCGTCGCGCTCACGGTACGGCTGCGCGAGGACGCGAAGGTCGAGCACGACATCAACGGCCTGCGGTTGGAGGCCCAGGCGCGCGAGCAGGTCGTCCACCCGGGCCCTCAGCGTCTCGCGGTCGACCTCGAAGTCCGGCCGCCCGAGTCGAAGCACGGCACCCGTCGGCTGCACGAACCGCGTCACCGCTGCTTGGTACGCATCCGGTCGAACGGTACCGGTGACGGGCAGTACCACCTGGCCGAACGCGCGGCAGTTGGCCATGACGTTCTCGAAGCCCGCCGCGCCCTCAAGCCAGCCGCCGTCGAGGAGCAGTGGGATGCTCGCCGGCCACCCCGTGATCCTGTCCAGCAGCTGCTTCTTCAGCCGCCGCCACACGACTTCGCCACTCGGCTCGCCCCAGATCAGCTGCTGGCCACCGGTATCGGGCGGCTCGACGTCATCCGCTTCCGGATCCGCATCGTCGGAGGCGGCGCCGCGATCCCAAAGCTGGATCAGCGGGGTCAGGCCGGATGCCGCCGCCGGGTCGAGATCCGCGAGGGCGGCGTATTCGGCCTGAAGACTCTTCAGAATGCAGAGGTACGTCCACGTGTCGCTCAATCACTACCCGCCTTTCACTCAGGCTGATCGATGACTGGCCTCGCCGATTCGCTCTGTACGCCGGGATGTAGTATAACATACGCAAGGAGGCGTACATGGCGTATCAAGAGAGCGAGACCCTCGGCGACAAGATCCGCGTTGGTCGGGCGCGCAAGAAGCTGACTCTGCGCCAGCTCGCCGAGCTGACCGGCAACACGGCGTCGTACCTGAGCGACATCGAGAACGACCGCCGGGTGCCTTCGGAGGCCGTCCTGCACACGCTCGCCGAGAAGCTCGGTCTCGACCTCGACGAGGTGATGGCGGCTGCAGGTCGTTTCGGCGAGGACGCAGATCGGTACCTCCGGCGCAATCCGGAGGCCGGCGTGCTGTTCCGTCGGTTGGCCGAGCGCAACGTTGGACCGGATGTCGTACGGCGGTTGCTTCGCGAGGTACCCGAACTCCGAGATGAGCGGTGAGAAGCGGGCGAGACCGACGGGGAAGGGGGCGGGTTTGGTACGACTTCGACGAAATCGAGCAGCTCGCCGCATCGTCGCTTCGCGCGGCAGGCCTGTGGCCAGAGCCCGAGCTTCGGGCTGTCGACATCGAGCGCCTGATCGAAGTCCACCTGGGCGCCTCTGTCGACTACGCCGCGGATCTGCCTCCGAACGTGCTCGGGAAGACCGAGTTCCGCACGCCGCCGCACGTGGAGATCAGCCGCGCCCTGACAGTCCTCGCGGCCGGCGAGGACGCGCCGCTCGGGCTTCGCGGGCGATGGCGGGCAACAGTCGCTCACGAGGCGGCGCACATCCTGCTGCACGCCCCGCTGTTACGCGGAGCGTCGCCAATCCGTGATCTCGTCGGCTGCTACGGTCAGACAATCGAGGACCCAAGCGATCGATACGGCTGGATCGAGGTGCAGGCGAATATGGGCATGGTTGCCCTGCTGATGCCACGAGAGCCATTCGTCAAGGAGACGCGCCGACTCCTTGGGTCAGTAGCACCGGTCTTCCCGCCGCTCGACGCCGAGTCGCGGATCGGGAAGGATCTCGTCGAGCGG
>JAJYJR010000697.1 GCA_021789355.1 Chloroflexota bacterium
CACCACCTTCGGGTGCTGCGCGAAGCGGGCGTGGTCAGCGCCGAACGTCGCGGCACGTGGGTGCACTACTCGCTGATGCCGGAGGCGGTCGCGCAGCTGCGAGTGCTCGCACAGGGCCTGGAGCCGGTCGGGCCGCGACCTGTGTCCGACCTCGGTGGGCGCCGGCTCCGGGTGCTGCAGGGAGCGGGCCCGCAACGGTAGTCGGCGCGGACCACGGGCGGCCCGGGCGGCGGAGCATCGCGGCAGAGCGCTCCGGGCGGCGGTACGATTCGCGCTCGACGTCATCGTGGGCGGCCGCGTCTCGGGGGACTGCGACCCGGCCATGGCGAGCGAGCAGTCACCGTCGCGATGCCTCGACGAGGAGAGCAGTCCACATGGATCCACAGTCCTCGAACAACGCCGCCGACCGGGATCGGGCGATCCCGGTCACCGTGATCCCGGGCGACGGGGTGGGCCCGGAGATCGTCCGGTCGGCCCAGCGGATCATCGAGGCGGCCGGCGTGCCGATCGCCTGGGAGGAGGCGGAGGCGGGCGCCGAGGTCTTTCGCCGCGGCGACAGCTCGGGCGTCCCGCAGGCCACGCGCGATTCGATCGAGCGCACGCGCGTCGTCCTGAAGGGCCCGCTCGAGACGCCCGTGGGGTTCGGCGAGAAGAGCGCGAACGTCACGCTGCGCAAGCTCTTCGAGACCTACGCCAACGTCCGGCCCGCGCGCGAGCTGCCCGGCGTCCCGACCCGCTACAGCGGCGAGGGCGTGGACATGGTCATCGTCCGGGAGAACATCGAGGACCTCTACGCCGGCATCGAGCACATGCAGACGCCCGACGTGGGGCAGGGGCTGAAGATCATCACCCGCAAGGGGTCGGAGAAGATCATCCGGTACGCCTTCGAACTGGCCCGGCGCGAGGGGCGCTCGAAGGTCACCTGCGCCACCAAGGCCAACATCATGAAGTTGACCGAGGGGCTCTTCAAGCGCGTGTTCGAGGAGATGGCGCCCGAGTATCCGGAGATCGCGGCGGAGCACCTCATCATCGACAACGTCGCCCACCAGATGGCCAAGAACCCGACCCAGTTCGACATCATCGTGACCACCAACCTGAACGGCGACATCATCAGCGATCTCGCCTCGGGACTGGTCGGCGGTCTCGGGTTCGCGTCCTCCGGGAACTACGGCGACGGGATCGCGATCTTCGAGGCGGTGCACGGTTCGGCGCCCAAGTACGCCGGCAAGGACGTGATCAACCCGACCGCCCTGATCCTCTCGTCGGTGATGATGCTGCGGCACCTGGGGCAGGGCGCGGCCGCCGCCGCGGTCGAGGACGCGGTGCTCTACACGCTCGAGGAAGGGCGCGCGGTCACGCAGGACCTGGCCCGGCAGACGGGCGGGGATGTGGAGCACGCCGCGTCCACCACCGGCTTCACGGACCAGGTGATCGCGAATCTGGGCCGGCATCCCTCCAGCGTGCCGGTGCGGGTGCGCGCCTCCGACCAGGGCCTGGCACCTCGTCCCGGCTGGTCGTACGGGCCCGAGCGCTACGCGGCGATGAGTCGGGCGCTGGTGGGTGCCGACGTGATGATCGAGACCGACCTGCCGGTCGACGAGCTGGGGGACGACCTGGGACGGCTGGCCGGCGACTCGCTCCAGCTGGCGATGGTCGAGAGCCGCGGCACCAGGGTGTACCCGTCGATCGGGCTGGCGACCGACCACGTGCGCTGGTACCGGGGGCGGTTCGTGGCGCGCGACGGCGCGGCGGTGTCCGAGGCGGACCTGGTCGGGCTGCTGGGCCGCATCTCGGCACGGCACCGCTGGACCGAGGTGCTGCGGCTTCAGTCGTTCGACGGCGAGCCGGCGTACACCAAGGCGCAGGGCGAGTAGGGGGCGGCGCTCTCGTAGAAGGGGCGGCGCATCCGCCGCACGCAGGGGGACACCATGGCCGCGCCACGCGTGGGGATCCTGATGGGCAGCCGGTCGGACATGCCGGTGATGGAGAAGGCCTCTGCGCTTCTCACCGAGCTCGGGATCGAGCACGAGGTGCGCGTCATGTCGGCGCACCGCACGCCGTCGCTCGTCGCCGGTTACGCATCCGGCGCGGGTGAGCGCGGGCTGCAGGTGATCGTGGCGGCCGCGGGTGGGGCGGCGCACCTGGCTGGCGTGGTCGCGGCGCACACGCTGCTGCCCGTGATCGGCGTGCCGATCGCGACGCAGGTCGCGGGGGGTCTCGACTCGCTCCTGTCGACGGTGCAGATGCCGCGCGGGGTGCCGGTGGCGACGGTGTCCGTGGGCGGCGCCGAGAACGCGGCGCTCCTCGCGGCGGAGATCCTGGCGCTGTCCGACGACGTGGTGCGGGCGCGGCTCGTCGCGTTCCGGGAGCGGCAGGCTCAGGCGATCCTCGACGACGAGACGAACCGGCCTGCCTGAGCGGCTTGCCGCCCGCGCCCTGCGTGGAGGAGCCCGCGGCCCGCCCGGTCCGGTCGAGTCCCCATACTCTGTATGTCGGTCTGGCGCATGTCGCACACCGGCGCATGTCGCACACCGGCGCATGTCGCACTGAACCAGGTGACCCGGGCCCACGGGCGGACGGCCCCTGTCGATTGCGCATACTTTGTATGGCAGCGCCGTACCGGGCGTGCGGGCGTGGTGCGCCGGTGGTGCCGGTGGGTCGCCGCCCACGGTGGCGCCGCTCATGGTGGTGGCGCCCCCGACCGTGACCACCGAGCGCCCTGCGATCCGGGATCGGCCCCGTGCGCCGACTCCGGCCCACCCTGGCCAGAGCCGGGTGGCACTCGCCGGTCGTCGTACACTCGAAGCGTGCAGGATGAGCGCCTGGTGTCTGGCATGCCGGAGCTGCACCGCCAGCCGGTGCGGCAGCCGAAGCGCGGCCAGGATCAGCCGAAGCGCGGCCAGGATCAGCCGAAGCGCGGCCAGGATCCACCCGCCCGGGTTCCCGAGACCCGCCCGACCCCTCTGGAGCACCACTACATCACCCTGTCGGCGATCGCCCTCGTGTGCGGCGTGGTCGCCATCAGCGCGCTCGAGCTCGGGATGCCGCCGGGGGCGCTCCTCGTCAAGCTCTGCGTGATCGTGGGCGCCCCCCTCCTGTTCGTCACCATGGCGGACGCGGCGCTCCGGATCTGGCGATCCGCGTGGGCCTGGATGCCGATCGACCGCGGCCGCGGCATCTTCCGGCTGACGTGGGTCGGCGCTGTCGCGATTCTCTATGCCCTGCTGGCACTCGCCACGTACCTGGTGGTCACGGCATGAGCGCGGACGAGCCGTCGGGCTACCCGGGCCCCGTGGACGGGGCGCACGCCGGCATTCCCGACTGGCTGGCGGCGACCCTCAACTACTGCTCGCGCTGCGGCGCCGCGCTGCGATTCGGCCCCATCGAGGGCGAGGAGCGCGAGCGCCTGGCCTGCGAGTCGTGCGGGTACATCGCGTACGTCAACCCGCGGCTCGTGGTCACCACGCTCCCGGTCACCGAGCGTGGTGAGGTGACGCTGCTGCGGCGCGGCATCGAACCGGGCTACGGACTCTGGGCGCAGCCGGGCGGCTTCCTCGAGATCGACGAGACGGTGAACGAGGGCGCCATCCGGGAGACGCTCGAGGAGATCGGGCTGGTCGTGGAGCCGGGGGAGATCGTGGGGCTCTACTCGCGGATCGAGGC
>JAJYJR010000698.1 GCA_021789355.1 Chloroflexota bacterium
GCCCTCCATCGAGATTCCACGTAGAAAGGCGAAGCTCAAACCCGTCAGACATCCGCGGCGTCCCCTCGCTCACGCGGCAGACCCTGATACGAAGACGTCGGCCGCGAGGGCTCGACGTGAGTCAGGATGTCAACGCCGCCCGAAATCTGAGCAGGAATCGCCGGTCGAAACCTGAGCAGGTCAGCGCTCCTTCGCTCCTGTCAGCACCTCCTCCCGCTTGCCCCGCAGGCGGTACGAGTCGCCCTTGAGGACGATCACCTCGGCGTGGTGGACGAGCCAGTCGACCATGGCGGCGACCGCCACCGGATCGCCGAAGATCTCGGCCCAGGCGCTGAAGGTCTTGTTGCTCGACACGATCAGCGAGCGCCGCTCGTACCGCGACGAGATCAGGGCGAAGAAGAGCGCCGCGGCCTCGGGGTCGAAGGGGATGTATCCGACCTCGTCGACGATGAGCAGCGGGATCCGCGACAGGCGCTCCAGCTCGTCGTCGAGCCGGCCTGCCCGCTTGGCGGCACCCAGGCGGTTCACCCACTGGTGGGCGGTGGCGAACGCCACCCGGTGGCCTCGCCGGGCAGCCTGGACGCCCAAGGCGATCGACAGGTGGGTCTTGCCGGTCCCGGGCGGTCCCAGGAACACCACGTTCTCGGCCTCGGCGAGGAAGTCCAACTGGGCGAGGTGGGCGATCGTCGCTCGGCTGACGCTGGTCTGGACGGTGAAGTCGAAGTCGTCGAGGGTCTTGACCGCGGGGAAGCGCGCCGCCTTGACCCGCGCGCTGCCGCCGTGGCTGTCACGGGCGTTCACCTCCTCGGCGAGGACCGCCGCCAGGTACGCCTCATAGTCCCAGCCGTCCGCGCGGGCGCGGTCCGCGAGCCTGCCCGAGACGGCCTTGATCCGTGGTGCTTTGAGCGCGCGGGAGAGGTACGCGAGCTCCGATGCTGCGCTCGTGGTCCCGCTCATGCCGGCACATCCCAGAGGGCGTCATAGCGGGCGAGGTCGACCGCCGGCAGCTCGGGATCACCTGCCCGGAGACGATCGGCGGCCTCCCGGGCCAGCCTCACGGCCCGTCCGTGCCCGGGGTCGAGCACGACGTCGGCGGGCAGGAAGCTGCGCCGGTGGCGGGCGATCTCGGCGCCCTCGCAGCTGATCGCGACCTCGCGCGGGCCCACCCGCACGCCGATCCGCCGGCCGGCGAACGCGGGCGGCACCGAGTAGTCGACGGTGTCGACCCGGACGTACCCGTCGGCGCTGGCGCGGGCCTCGAAGCGCCAGTCCGTGTCGGGGAGCGGATCGGGCAGCGGGCGCAGGAAGCCCCGCTCGGTGGCCCAGGCGTCGTCGACCCGGGCTCCCGTGCGCCGGAGGACCCGGCGGCCCGCGACGTCCGAGGCCCAAGCGTCGTGCTGCGATTGGAGGTCGTCGAGCGAGGCGAAGGTGCGCAGCGGCAGGAAGCTCGTCTCGAGGTACCCGATGGTCCGCTCCACCTGGCCCTTGGAGGTGGGCCGGCGGGGGCGGAGCACGATGCCCTTGGTCGTGAGCGATCCGAGGAGCGCCGCGACCTCGGGGTGCAGGCGCGCCCGGCCGCCATCCCGGGCGGCGACCACGGAGCTGTCGTTGTCGAAGACGAGGCCACCGGGCACGCCGCCGAGGCGGACGAGGCAGCCGAGGAGCGCCGGCCGGACGTCGGCGCTCGTCTTGGTGAGGCTGAACACCGCGGCGTGGGCACCCGACGCGGGCAGGCTGGTCACGAGGCCCATGGCCTCCCTGGTCCGGCCCGCTCCCACCGGGACCCGGGCGCCGGTGTGCCACCAGTCGACCTGGCCGAGCTCGCCCCGACGGTATGCCGTGCGCTGGTATGCCCGGGCCGCGAGGAACGCCGGGCGGACCGACGCCAGGTGATCCTTGAGGATGGTGAGACCGCCCCGGTACCCGTCGGCCCGCAGGCGCTCGCAGATCACCGTGGCTGGAGCCCGCGGGTCGGCGTCGAGCAGGGCCGCGATGCGCCCCGCGAACGGGTCGAGCTGGGAGCCCGCCCGAGCCCGGGCGTACCGTGGCGCCTCGGCCAGGGCGAGCAGCCGGTCCACGGTGTTGCGGCTCATCCCGAGCCGCCGCGCGATCGCTGCCTTCGCCACTCGCTCCCGATGGAAGAGCCGATGGACCTCGGCCCAGTCCTCCACCTGATGCACTCCTTCCTCCTCGTGCGGTCTCCACCGCCCGAGGGTGCCAGTCATCTGGTCATGGGTGCTCAGATTTCGACCGGCGGTGGTCTCAAGCGATCATGGCAATCGTGGCGTCCAAGACCTCGGCTGGAGTGTGCCATCCGAGGACGCGTCTGGGTCGGTCATTCAGCTCGTCGGCGATAGCCTGCAGGTCGTCCGCGGAATGCACGGAGAGATCGGTGCCCTTGGGTAGGTACTGGCGCAGGAGCCCGTTGGTGTTCTCGTTGGTGCCCCGCTGCCACGGCGAGTAGGCGTCGCAGAAGAACACCGGGACCGCTGTCGCCTCGGTGAACAGCCCGTGCTTGGTCATCTCCGTTCCGCGGTCCCAGGTGAGCGACCGGCGCAGCTCGGATGGCAGGCCCTGGACCGTCGCGGCGAGGGCGGTGATGACGCTGTCGGTCCCACCGCCGTCGGGCAGGTGGACCAACACGAGGTAGCGGGTGACTCGTTCGACCAGCGTGGCAATCCGGGAGATGCCGCCGCGGCCGACGAGCAGGTCGCCCTCCCAGTGACCGAGCACGAGGCGAGACTCGACCTCGGCGGGCCGGCGCCCGATGGGCACCAGATCGCGGACCCTCGCCGAGCCGACGAAGACGCGGCGGTGCAGTCGCCGGCGGACCCGGCGCGTGCGTAGGTGGACGGTCAGTTCACCCGGCAGACCGCGCTTGGCCTGGACGAACAGCGATGTGTAGATCGTTTCGTGGGAGACCCGCATCGAGGGGTCGTCCGGGTAGTCGAGCTTGAGCCGCTCGGAGATCTGCTGGGGCGAGCGTCGCCGTTTCAATCCGTCTTCGACGACCGCCCGCAGCGCAAGGTGGGTGGCGAGCTTCGGGGGTCGAGTCCGGCGGGTGCGCGCCTGAGCCATCCGATCCGCCCGCACCGCCCGGTAGCCGTTGATGCCGCTGTTGCGACGCACCTCCCGGGACACCGTGGACACGGACCGCCCGAGCGGCTTCGCGATCGCGGTCACCGTGTGCCCCTTGGCCAGGCCGCGGGAGATCTCCTCCCGTTCCGCCAGCGACAGCCGCAGCGCCGGCCGCGGCCGCTTGGCTCGAGGGCGTACGCCGCCCGACTCGTGGAGCCAGTAGTGCCCCGCCGTCCTCGACACTCCGGCGGCGGCCGCCGCCTCCCTCAACGTCGCCCCCGATGCTCTGGCCTGCCAGAAGCGCCCGCGCACCTCCGCCGACTTCGGAAGCCGTCCCACCTGTCCCTCCCGCTCTCAACACCAGGAGGTCAGGATCCCCAATCGTTGCGATGACCGACTGAGACCACCGGCGGAATGTGCTCAGTTTTGGACCGGCGCCGACAGTCAGGAGGCGCGGAATGCGCAGGACTGTCACATCGCTGGCCCTGGCCGCGATCGCCGTGCTGGTCGTGACCGCAAGCGTGGCAGCAGCCGATCCTTTCGGCTGGGGACGCAACGCGACATCGAGCAATCGGTCGATGG
>JAJYJR010000699.1 GCA_021789355.1 Chloroflexota bacterium
CTTGATCCGCTGGTACGACGCCTCCGGGGTGGCCTCGAACGGGCCGGGCGAATCCCAGAGTCCCTCGCCCAGCGCCCTGGCGAACGCGGTGGCGAGCGCGTTGCCGTCGACGTCCAGCCCCCACGAGGTCGCCGCGGCCAGGTAGGCGCCGGTCCAGGACGGGTCGACTCGGACCAGGGTGTCGCCGATGTCGAAGAACACCATCTCGGCGCGCGACGGCGCCGGCGCCCGCGAGCCGGGGAGCCCGCCGTCCGCCGGGCGAGATCCGGGGCCGGTCATTCCCCCGCGAGGGCTGCCCGCTCGGCGTGGGAGGAGCGTTCGCGCTGCCACCGCGCCCGGTCCGCCCGCAGCAGCTCGAGTGCCGTGTTGCGGTCGCGCCAGCCAAGGACCTCGACCGCCTTGTTCTCCAGGAGCTTGTAGGTCTCGAAGAAGTGCTCGATCTCCACCAGGCGGTGCGGCGAGACGTCCTCGAGCGCCTGCAGGTGGGCATACAGGGGGTCGCCGAGCGCCACGCCCAGCACCTTGAAGTCGTCCCCGTGCTCGTCGCGCATCGCCAGGCCGCCCACCGGCCGGGTCCAGATCCGGCAGCCGGTGAACGTCGGCTGGGCGATCAGGACCATGACGTCGGTATGGTCGCCGTCGTCGGCGCGCGTCCCCTCGACGAACCCGTAGTCGAAGTTGTAGTACACGGCCGAGCTGAGCACCCGGTCGAGGCGGAAGACCTCCGCGTGCTCGTCGAACTCGTACTTGTTGCGGCTCCCAGCCGGAATCTCGATGACGGCCTCGACGACATCCGGGAAGCGATCGGGCAGCTTCATCGGGTCAGTCGTTGTAGAGGCGCTCTTCGATCAGCTTCTCCTGCACCGTCCGGCCATCCGGATCGAAGCAGGAATACTCGAAGTGCTTCTCGAACTCCAGGTCGACGTTGTCCTTGCCACCGCGGTTCTTCTCGATCGTGGTCACTACCCAGTCCCGGAAGCGCTGCGCCTGATACGGGTTGAACTCGATGTTGACCTTCGCGACGATGTGGTACTTCTCGTTCAGGATCAGGATGATGTCCGCCTCGTAGTTGATCGCGGACGAACCGCGCAGGTGGTGGTTGCGGAGGCGGGAGGCCTTGAGCCCCTCCTTGTCCGCCGCCACGATCGCGATCAGCGGGACCTCCTCGGAGAGCGCCACGTCCTTGAGCCCGTTGACCACGAAGGTGACCTTCTCGGTCTCCGTGGGCGGCTCGGGGATCACGGGGACCTTCTGCAGGTAGTCGACGAAGACCACGAGCGGGCGATCGTTCGATAGCGCGTGGTGCTGCTGGACCAGCTGGCGAAGGTTCTCGACGGTCGATGCGGTCTGCGAGCCGCGGAGGAGGAACAGGCCGTCACCGTACCGCCCGATCCGCTCGAGCGCCGGCCGGAGACGCGGGTTCGACACCAGCTCATGGCCGGGCTCGCCCTCGGCCATCCAGCTCCCCAGGATCTCGCGTCGAACGTCCTGGATCTTGATCGCCCCGGTCGTCTGCGGCAGGTGAACCAGCGCGGATTCGAGGGCGATCAGGCGGTTCAGCAGGTACTCCTCGTCGTGCTCGAAACAGATGTAGAGCACGTTGGCGAGGCCGCCCGAGACGATGTTGCGCGCCATCTGGAGCGCCATCGTGGTCTTCCCGGTGCCCTGCGCACCGCCCAGCAGGAGCATCTCGCCGGGCCGGACACCGCCGCCGATCGTCTTGTCGAGCGGCGTGAACCCGAGGGGCACCGGCTGGTAGCGGCCCACGTCGCCGGTCGAGATGCGCTCGTTCAGGGTGACCAGGATGTCCAGTGCGGAGCGGGGACGCATCGAGCCACCGTCGGCCTCGACCCGCCACGTCTCCTGGGTCACGTTGCCACCGTCCGAGGGCCCGGGCGCACCGGGCGCACCGGGCGGCTGCGCGGTCGTCTCCACCTGGTCATCACCTCCGGCCGAACTGACGCCCGGTTCGGGCTGCGGCCCGGTCCGAACCGTCGCTCGATCATAGCATCCGGTCCGCGCCCCCCGCCGCGGGTGGAGCCCCGGCGCACCGGCATCCGCGGTCAGCCGAGCGGCGTGGCCGCGAGCGCCTCCCAGTAGCGGACGATGGTGCGGATCCCGCCCTCGTAGTTGTCCAGGCGCATGGACTCGTTCGGGGCGTGTGCCTGGTCGTCCGGCGGAGTGAACCCGAGCAGCACGACCGGGAGTCCCAGGATCGTTTCGAACGAGGCGGCGACCGGCACCGACCCGCCCTCGCGGATGTACACGGGCTCGGTTCCGAACGCGTCGCGGAGGCACGCGGCGGCCGCGCGCGTGGCCGGGTGATCGATGGGCGTCAGCGACGGGCGCCCGGTGTTGATCAGCCTCGTCTCGACACGCACTCCGGCCGGCGCAAGCGCCTGTACGCGTTCGCGGACGAGCGAGAACACCCGTTCAGGATCCTGGTCCGGCACGAGCCGGCAGCTGATCTTCGCGTGGGCGTGGGCCGGGATGATCGTCTTCGCGCCTTCGCCCTGGAACCCGCCCCAGATCCCGTTCACTTCCAGGGTCGGGCGCGCGCCGCGCCGCTCGAGGGTCGTGTAGCCCGTCTCGCCCCACAGCGCGTCGACCCCTATCGATGCCCGATACGCGTCCTCGTCGAACGGCAGCCGGGCCAGCTCCGCGCGGTCACGCGGGCTCACGGGCCGCACGTCGTCGTAGAAGCCGGGGACGTCCACGCGACCGTCGGCGTCGTGCAGCCCGGCGATGATCTCGGAGAGGACCGTCGCCGGGTTGCGCACCGCGCCGCCGTATCCGCCCGAGTGCAGGTCGATGTGGGGCCCGGTCACGTCGATCTGTGCGTACATCATGCCG
The DNA here is from genome assembly GCA_021789355.1 of Chloroflexota bacterium. The sequence continues at coordinate 2,854 of JAJYJR010000699.1, forward strand.
CGGAGCCCGACCGTGATCGCCGGCAGGTTCCCCTCGAAGAAGCCAGTGTCGCTGATGACCGCGAGGTCGGACGCGAGCCGGCCCGCGTTGTCGGCCAGCCACCGGTCCAGGTGCTCGGAGCCCGATTCCTCCTCGCCCTCGAAGACGTAGCGGAGGTTGATCGGCAGCCGTCCGCGGGTCGAGAGCCAGGCCGCGGCCGCCTGGACGTGCAGGTGGACCTGCGCCTTGTCGTCGGCGGCGCCACGCGCGTAGACTCGCCCGTTCTCCACCCGGGGATCGAACGGAGGCTTCACCCAGAGGTCGAGCGGGTCGACGGGTTGCACGTCGTAATGGCCGTACACGAGGACCGTCGGGGCGCCCTCCGCGTGCAGCCAGTCGGCGTATACGACCGGCTGCCCCTCGGTCTCGGCGACCTCGACGTGCTCCAGCCCGGCATGGCGCAGGCGGTCGGCCAGGAACTCCGCCGCGCGACGGCAGTCCGCCGCGTGGTCGGGAAGCGTCGAGATGCTCGGGATCCGCAGGAACTCGACGTAGTCGGCGAGCCGCGCGTCGCGGGTCTCGACCAGGCGCGCTTCGAGGTCGGCGAAGGAGCTTGCCATGCCGCGTGGTCCTCCTGTACGTGCCGAGGCGGGCCCCCTGGCCCGCCTCGCTCTCTCTGTACCGGTCTCTGGCCGGCGCGGCCTCGCGACGGCCGGTTGATCGCCCGCCTACGCGGGCGAAGGTGACGGCGCCGGCGCCGGGCCGGACGGCGTGGAGCCGTCCGCGGGGAGCCGGTGGTCCGGCGTCAGCACGCCGATGGGCC
>JAJYJR010000700.1 GCA_021789355.1 Chloroflexota bacterium
CTGGCCCGAGCATGCCGCGGTCGAGGTCGACGACGAGGAGGGCGCGCGCGCCGCTGCCCGGCACCTGGTCGGCCTGGGGCATCGCCGGATCCTGGTCATCGCGGTGGAAGGTCCGGTGGCCAGCGATGGCGTGACGGTGGCCGGCGAGGGTGTGACGGTGGCCGGCGATGGCGTGACGGTGGCCAGCGATGGCGTGACGGTGGCCGGCGAGGGTGTGGCGGTGGCCGGCGATGGCGTGACGGCCCTGCCCGAGAGCCAGCAGGACGGCGTCATGGCGCGCCGGCTGCGCGGCTACGAGTCCGTCCTCGGCACGGCAGGCATCCACCTGGGGCCCGAGAGCGTCGTGGTCGCTCCCGCGTCGTTCGAAGGGGGCGAGGCGGCGTTCCTGCGGGCGTGGGAGGACGGACTCCGGCCCACCGCGGTGCTCGCGATGAGCGATGCGATCGCGATCGGCGTGCTCCAGTCCAGTCGCCACCTGCGACTGCGGGTCCCGCGCGACCTCAGCGTCGTCGGCTTCGACGACCTGCCCGTCGGCCGGTTCTCCGACCCGCCGCTCACCACGGTGCATCAGCCCGTGCGGCGCAAAGGAGAAGAGGCAGCGCGGCTGCTGATGGAGGAGCTGGAGGCAAAGGCAGGCAGTCCCGCACAGCACCGCGTGCTGAAGACACGACTCGTGGTGCGGCGTTCGACCGCCGTCCCGCTGGACATGGTGCGTGACGAGGAGCCCGCCGGACATGGTGGGTGACGAGGAGGTGGCGCTGCCGGGATGACAGGCGCCTGACGGCGCGACGATGGGTCGCCCGACCCGGAGGGGCCGACTGACCCATGGGAGTCCCGCCAGCGAGCGGGAGATGGTGTGCGGGCCGGCGACGGCCCAAGGAACGAGCCAGGGACGAACCGGCATCGCGGCCGGCAACGACCCCGGCGACGGGAGGAGAAGCATTCAGATGCGATCCATGAAACTGGCAAGCGTCCTCGCGACGCTGGCCGTCGTGGCGGGCGCGTGCTCGAGCGCCGCGACCACCGCCCCGCAGGCCCCGGCGAGCGCCGCGGCGAGCATCGCCGCCCCGGCGACCGCCGCCGCTCCCGCCAGCGCGGCGGCTCCGGCGTCGGCCGCTGCCGGCGCGCTGACCGGCAGCCTCACCCTCTGGGAGGCCTACGGCGCGTCTGGCAACGCCGAGATCACGGCGTTCAAGCAGATCCTCGGGAACGTGCAGGCCGCCAACCCCGGGCTGCAGGTCACCCGGGTCGACATCCCCTTCAACAACCTCTTCACCAAGTTCGAGACCTCGGCCGCCAACAGCGGCGTGCCGGACCTGTACATCGCTCCCAACGACAGCATGGCCAAGGAGGCCCGGGCAGGCCTTCTCGCGGACCTGACCTCGTACCTGCCGCAGCTCAGCAACATTTCCCAGTCGGCGATCCAGGCCGATACGGTGGACGGCAAGCTCTACGCGATCCCCGAGTCGGTCAAGGGCGTCGCGCTCTTCTACAACACCTCCATGCTGCCGACAGCGCCGGTCACCACCGCTGACTGGCTGGCCAATGCCAGCAAGCTCGGCTGGGTCTACGGCGCCAACGGCGGCGGCGCCTACTACCTGTGGGGCCTCTTCCAGGCATTCGGCGGCAAGATCCTCGATCCCAACACCGGCAAGTGCGCCGCCACGGCGAACTCCGGCGTGGCCGACGCCCTCGCATGGCTCCAGAAGGCCAAGGCAGCCGGCATGCACATGTACCAGAACGACACGACCGCCGCGGCTGACTTCGTGGCCGGCAAGATCGCCGGCTTCATTGACGGTCCCTGGCAGTCCGGCAACCTCGAGAAGGCGCTCGGCAGCAAGCTGGCGGTCGCTCCCGGCCCGACCGGACCGGGCGGCAGCTTCGGCCCGCTCGTGGCCCCTGACGGTTACTACATCAACAAGAACTCGGCGAACGTGGCTCTTGCCGTCCAGTTCGCCATCCAGATGGACTCCCAGGCGAACGAGCAGATCTTCGCCGACCAGGCCGGCCACATCCCGGCCATCGCCGGCGTGACCTTCAGCAACCCCATCAGCCAGGGCTTCGCCAACGCCTACAAGACCGGGTTCCCCCGGCCCACGGCCAAGCAGCTCGACAACTACTGGACCCCCTTCGGCAACGCGCTTGCCGCGGCTATCGACAAGGGCACCTCGACCACGACCCTGGTCGCGACGGCCTGCCAGCAGATGGATAAGGCCAACGGTCTCTAGTAACGTCTGACCGCTGGCTCCGTCCAGCGGCCACGGCAGCGAGGGGACGCCGGGCTCTCCGGCGTCCCCTTTCCAATCCGGCAGTGGAGGAGCAACCGATGGGAGCGCGGAAGGTCGACCGGTGAGCGTCCTCGCATCGACCGCGGCAACGCCGCGCCGCTCGTGGTGGCGGCGCACGCAGAACACGCGCGCGGCCTACCTCTTCCTGCTGCCCGCGCTTCTCGTGATGGCGGTCATCACGTTCTACCCGCTGGTCTTCCAGGTCTGGATGTCCTTCACCGACTACGGACTGAAGAACCTGAACGCCAGGGCGCCGGCACCGCCCTACGTGGGGTTCAACAACTACCTGCGGATCCTCCAGAACAACATCGTCATCCCCAACTTCGACTTCATGCGGGTGCTCGTCTTCAACCTCTGGTGGGCACTCTCGAACGTGGTCATTCACGTCGTGCTGGGGGTCCTGATCGCGATCATCCTCAACACGCCGGGACTCTGGTTGAAGCGTTTCTACCGGGCCCTCTACATCGTGCCCGTGGTGATTCCGCCGATCATCGTGGCCACGGTGTGGCGCAACATGTTCGACCCGACCAATGGGGCCGTGAACTTCCTGATCGACATCATCTTCCGGCTGCCCCCCGGCGGCTTCAACCTGGACTGGCTCAACCAGCCGAACCCCATCATCGCGGCTGGACCGTTCGTGCTCCCGCTCGCCTACTTCGCCCTGCTGGCGGCCAACGTGTGGCTGGGATGGCCGCTCAACTCGGTGGTCGCCACCGGCGCGCTGCAGAGCATCCCCAACGAGCTGTACGAGGCCGCTGAGATGGACGGTGCAGGGGCGTGGGCCAAGTTCAGGGCGGTGACGCTGCCGTTCCTGCGGCCGGCCATGCTGCCCTACGCGATCTACGGCTTCGTCCTCACCTTCAACCTGTTCTACCTCTCGTACTTCATGTCCGGCGGCGGCCCGTTCGGCCAGACGGAGTTGCTCGTGACCACGGCCTACCGCCTGGTCAACGAGCAGCAGCTCTACGGCGTGGCCGCGGCGTTCGCCGTGTTCCAGTTCTTCATCCTGCTGGCGATCACGCTGGTGACCAACCGGCTGGCCAAAGCGACGGCGCAGTTCGATGCGTGACGTCCGATTGGCCGCTCGTGCCCGCCGGACCTCCGGCGCCCGGCGCCTGTTCGATGCCCGCGTGAGCCCTGCCCCGCCCGAGCCCCGGAGGAGCCGGTCATGACCGCCCAGATCGGTGCCGTTGCCCAGACAACCACCAGGCCCGTCGCCGTCGCGACCACGCAGCGGCAGCGCCGGCTTCCGCTCAGGCGCCAGCTCATCCTGCAGCTGGTCTGCCTGTTCATCGCGCTGACGGTCCTCTTCCCGATCATGTGGATCGTCAGCATGGCGATCGACCCGCGCA
>JAJYJR010000701.1 GCA_021789355.1 Chloroflexota bacterium
GGTGACCAGCGCGATGGGGGACGCGTCGGCGACGGCCTGGTTGAGGGCCTTGACCGACTTGTCGCGGCCCACCTGGAGCGGGACGATCATCTCGGGGAAGATCACCGTCTCGCGCAGGGCGAGAAGCGGCAGGTCTCGGGGACCCATGCCGGGCGTGTCGCTCGTCGGCCGCGCCTCGTCCGGGCTCGACGGTCGCTCTGTCATGACTGTCACATCTCCTGGTGGGAGGGCGCGCGGCTCACCGCGGAGGCCTGCGCCTGCGGCTCGTCATCGTCCTCGTCTGTGGGTTCGGTGTACAGGGCCTCCAGGATTGGGGTGCCGAGTTTCTCCTCGAGCTCGAAGAGGACGCGGACCCCGGCCAGGTTGACCCCGAGGTTCTGGGTCAGGTGCCGGATCCAGAGGACCCGGCGAATGTCGTGCTCCGAATACAGGCGGATGTTGGTGGGCGTGCGCGCCGGGCAGAGCAGCCCCTCGTCCTCGTAGATCCGGAGGGTCCGAGGGTGGACCCGGACGATGCTCGCCGCGACGCTGATCACGTAGACGGGTTGCCCTGGGTCCCTCACCCGGTCGCGCACGTCCCGATCGCTCCGTTCAGCGCTTGCCGGCCGGCTGGGTGTCCGGGCTGCCAGCGTCGATCTCGGCACTGGTGGTGGGCGTGATCCGGATCTGGCGTGGCCTGGCCTCCTCACGCCTGGGGAGCGTGAGGCTCAGCACGCCGTTGTCGTAGTGCGCCCGCGCGTGGTCGGCGGCGACGTCGTTGGGCAGCTGGACCGTGCGGCTGAACGAGCCCCGCCGCAGCTCCCGAAACACGTACCCGCGCTCGTCCTCGCCGTGCTCGTCGCGGAACTCGCCCGCGATCGTGAGCGAATCGCCCTCGACGGTCACCTGGACGTCCTCTGGCTTCACGCCCGGAAGCGCCGCCTTCACGACCAGCGCGTCGGCCGTCCGGTAGATGTCGAGCGGCAGCACACCGACGTTGCCGTCTGCGGTCCAGCCACCCGGCCGCACGAACGAATCCTCGAACAGCCGGTCCATGGCCTGGCGGAGCGACACCAGCTCCCCGAAGGGGCTTGGCCTGCGTGTGATCATCATCACGGTTCCTCCTGTGGCCTCTCGCCACCGACCTCATCCGATGCGGCCCCGGATCACCTGACCCGGAGGGGCGGCCACGCCGCTCACCCGCGCATCGCGTGGCGAGATCATCAAACATGACAACGGTATTGTCAAGAGTGTTGCCTGACCTTCACCTGATGATCTATCAACGTATACGTTATGAAAGCGCGAAGCGGGTCGGCATCCGCGCGGCGTGCCCGGTCCCGCGGTGCCCTGCGGGGCCGGCCCGGCACAGGGGGTTGCGCCGGTGGGCGGTGCTCCTGGCCGCCGTGTCCGTCCTCGGCTGCGCGGCGCCGCCCCCGGTCAGGCCGGCACCCGCCGTGCCCGGTCCGACCTCCGCAGCGGTTCGGACGGCGGCCTCGCTCCAGACTTCACCGGCGGCCGCGTCGCCGGCCGGTACCGCGGCTCCGCTCGTGGCGTCGTCGCCGGCCGTGACAGTCAGCGCGGCGACCATCGCGGTGCGACTGCCGACGCCCACCAGCCGGTCCGTGGCCTTCGCGGACGGGGGCGCGATCCTGCTGTGCGGTGGACTGATCGACTCGGGCACCACGGGCGCAGTGCTCCGGATCGACCTGCAGGCCGGCCGCGTGACTTCCGCCGGCCGGCTCGCGGAGCCCGTCCACGACGCGGGCGGAGCGCTGCTCGGCGGGTCGCCGCTGGTGCTGGGCGGCGGGAGCCTCGTGGCGGGAACGGCGGTCCAGCGGGTGAGCGCGGACGGACGAACCGTGCTTCTGGGCCACCTGCCGGCACCCCGCGCGGACCTGCGTGCCGTCGACATGGGCGGACGCCTGGTCGTCGTCGGCGGCGGGACGCCCTACGCCCCGGATCCCCGCGTCCTCGCGACGACCGACGGGGTCCACTACGCGACGATCGCGACCCTCCGGGTGGCGGTGCGGTACCCGGCGGTCGCGGCGCTGGGCGGGTCGGTCTTCGTGGTCGGGGGAACCGACCTCTCCGGCGATGTGGCCACCATCCAGGCGGTGGACCTGGCGACCGGCACGGTCCGGGCGATCGGCCGGTTGCCGGTCGGGCTGACGGACGCGACTGCGCTGGTGCTGGACGGACGCCTGATCGTCGCGGGTGGCCGGGTGGGCAACCGCGTCCAGGACGCGATCTGGCAGGTCGACACGCGGACCGGCGCGACGACGCGGATCGGCCGCCTCCCGATGCCGGCGGCGGACGCGGCGGGGGTCGTCGTGGACGGCGTCGGCTACCTGGTCGGCGGCGAGGCGAACTCGCGGCTCGCGTCGATCGTCTCGATCACGGTACGCTGATCGCCGCCGGCCTCGGCGGGCACGGCGTGCCTCCGGTCCGGATGGCCGATCAGGCCGTGGCGCCGACCGAGCGCTCCCCGATCAGCATGCGGCGGACTTCGTCCTGACAGTCGGTCCGGCTGAGCGCCACGAGCTTGTCTCCGGCCTGGAACGTCGTGTCGGCCCGCACGGCCTGCGCGATACCGCCCCGGATCACCACGAAGAGGATGCAGCCCTCGGGCAGCGCGAGGTCGCGGGCGGCCCGTCCGGCGGCCGGCGAGTCCGACTCGATCTGCGCCTCCACCAGCTCCATGTCGCCCGTGGAGAGCTGCGCGAGGTGCAGCAGGTCGTGCACCGGGATGTCCTGCTCGATGGCCCCGAGCGCCATGCGAGTCGGGTTGATGACCTCGTCGACGCCGAGCTGGCGGAAGAGCAGCTCGTTCTTGGGGCTGTTGACACGGGCGATCGTCCGAGGGACGTCGAAGTGGTGCTTCGCCATCTGGCACACCACCAGGTTGTCCTCGTCGTCGCCGGTCACCGCCGCCACGATCGCCGCGCGGTTGGCCCCGGCCGCGGCGAGGTGCCGGCCCTCGCAGCCGTCGCGGTTCAGCACGACGCTCCCGATCTCGTCCGCGATCTGCGCCGCGCGCCGCGGGTCCTTCTCGAGCAGGACCACCTCGTGCCCGGACGTCAGCAACTCGCGGGTCAGGTAATAGCCGACCTTTCCGCCACCGACCACGATGATGAACATCAGCGTGCCTCCGCCGCGCTCGCCGGCTCCGCCACCAGCTCGCCGGCTCGCGGGTCGCCCGGCAGGCCGACGAACCGCACCAGCGTGTCGACCATGATGGTGGTCCGGCAGATCACCGCCATGCCCATGGCCCGATAGGCGTCGGCGCGCACCGGATCGTTGATCTTGGCGATGACGTGGGGGATGTGGAGAGAGTCGCGCGCAAGCTGGGCCGCCAGCGCGTTCCGGTTGTCGCCCTCCGTCAGCGCGAAGAAGTAGTCGGCGTTCTCTGCTCCCAGCCGGCGGAGCACGTCTTCGTCCGTCCCGTCGCCCCGGATCGCCTGGCCCGGGAAATCGCCGTTGAGCCGGTTGAACGCCAGCGAGGAGATGTCGATGACCGTGACCTCGTGACCGGCGCGAGACAGGGAATCGGCGAGCCCCGCCCCGACTCGTCCGCATCCCACGATGATCGTGCGCACCGTCACTCCTTCACCGGCGGGCAAGCGCCCGCCGCTCCGTGCTTCTCTCCGCGTCCGC
>JAJYJR010000702.1 GCA_021789355.1 Chloroflexota bacterium
CGCCTGGAGCCAGATCGAGAAGTACTACGTGCCCTGACCGCCACCGCGCCGGACGGACCGCCTGTCTCGTCGTCAGGCGGTTCCGCGCGGCGTCACCCACCTGGTCGGCTGTCCGGTGATCGCCGAGATCCGGTCGTAGTCCTCGTCGTAGTGGAAGAGCGGCAGCTGCGCCCGCTCGGCCGCGGCGGCAATGAGAAGGTCCGGGATCTTCACCGCGCGCTGTCCGCCGCCTGTCTGCCGGGCAAGCGTCCGCTGGACGTCCAGCGCACGGACCCAGTCGAGCGGCTCGATCGGGATCTGGCGCAGGGACGCGAGTGCGTCGGCCAGCAGCTCGTAGTCACCTGCGTCTCTCGCACCGAAGAGGTACTCCAGCCGGACCATCTCGCAGACGGCGAGTTCGTCGGCCAGCAGTTGCGCCTCGAACCAGGCCGCGACATCGGCATTTCGCTCACGCAGTATCAGGACGCTGGTATCGACCGCCTGGATCACGGCCGGGTGTCGCCGTAGCGCGTGGAGCGCATTTCACGAAGACCGTCGAGGGTGAGTTCGGTGGTGAGGTCGAGCAGCCGCATCCGCCTGCGTGTGCGCACGACCTCCTCCAGTGCGGCGCGGACGGTTGGGCCGACCCCGTGGGTGCCGAGCGCGGCGGCGGCCTGCTGCACGAGCTCCTCATCGATCGCAAGCGTGGTGTGGCGACGCATGAGTGGATGATACGCCTCTGGAACAGGCGATTGTGCGTATCTCCGGATGATGACGTACGCATCGATGGCGGCCGACGGTACCTGGTGGGACCTGCCGGCGCCGCAGATCCTTCACCGGCGGCGATCGCCCGGGATGACCGCGGTGGGCGGGGGCCGGCGTCCCAAACGCCGCGCGACCGCCTGGCCGCGCCGCTATCCTCCGGCTCGTGCTCCCCATGGATCGGCCGGGGCGGCAGGGTGTGCGTCCCGGGCATGTCGCTGCGCTCGTTGTCGCGGTCGCGCTCCTGGTCGGGCCGGGACTGCTCCTCTCGACGGCCCTGCGCGGCGACCAGCCGTCCACGTCGGTCGGCGTGCCCGGATCTCCGTTCCCGTCCGGCGTCCCGACCGAGGCGCCGATCACGCCTGCCCCGATCGAGACCGGCCGGCTGGTTGGGCCGGCAGTCCCCGGAGAGCCCGCGGTCGTGTCGGCCGACACGATGCCGCTCGACAAGCCGACCTTCACCTACTGGGGCGCGCAGCCCTGGCAGATCGCGGACCGCCCCGACGCCACGCACGTCCTCGAGGGCTACGCGTCGCGCCCGTCGTACCTGCCGGGAGAGACGCTGCGGCTGGCGGTCTCCACCACCGCCCCCTCCTACGACGTCACCATCTGGCGCGTGTCGGGCAAGGCGCCCGTCGCCGGGCCGTTCGTGCGGGTCGCCGGTGAGTCCGACCAGCCGGGCCGGCGGCAGCCACCGCCCACGGTCGACCCGGTCACGAAGATGGTGGCGGCCCGCTGGCAGTACGACTTCAGCTACCCCATCCCGAGATCGTGGAAGTCGGACGTCTACCTCGTCCGACTGTCCAGCAGCGAGGGTGTCCAGTCGTACGTGCCGTTCGTCCTGCGCAGCCCGACGGCGCACCAGGTCCTGGTCGTGTCGGGCGCCATGAACTGGGAGGCGTACAACCCGTGGGGCGGATCGAGCGTGTACGCCTCCAGCGTGGGGCAGCCGAGGCCGGGCGTCTCGCGCGCCCTCGCCGTCTCCTTCGACCGTCCGTACGCGCTCGACGGTGGGGCGGGCCAGCTGTTCTTCCTGGAGCTCCCGCTGATCTCCTGGATCCTGCGCCAGGACCTGGACGTCGCGTTCACCACCGACTACGACCTGTCCCTGGACCCGGACGCCCAGCCGCTGCCGAGGGTCATCGTGTTCAACGCGCACGATGAGTACTGGGGGGTGCCGCTCTACCAGTGGCTCGAGCGGCACGTGAACGTGCTGGGCGACATGGGGCTGGCGATGCTGGCGGCCGACACGGGCTACTGGCCCGTGACCTTCACGCACCCGACTGCCGACGGCCCGCGCGACATGCTGGTGTTCAAGAACGGCCCGGTGCCCGCGGAGTTGCTGGCACCCGGCCAGACGTTCGGACCAACGGCAAGTGGCGCGCCGGGGGCGTCGGCCGGCTCGGCCGGCTCGGACTCGACGCCGCCGGGGGACATCGAGGAACGGAGTTCGCGGGTCCTGTGGACGATCCCGTCGACGGGCCCGTACGTGGGCAGCCTGCCGGGGCAGCCAGTGTTCGGGGTCCACTACCAGGGTGTCACGACCGAGCTGGGCCGCTACTCGATCGCGGGGGCGGTGTCGGGGGCAGGCACGGGCAGCAACGCGAGCCCTGGCGCGGGGCCCGATGCGGCGACACCCGGCTGGGCCACCACCGGAGCGGCCACCGCCCCCGCAGGCACCACGGCCGCCACAACCGCGCGCCTGCTCGACGGCACCGGGCTCGTCCCGGGCGGCTCGCTCGGCTTCATCGCGGGTGGCGAGGTCGACGGCGTCCGGGACACGGGCGGGTGGTGGGGCCCCGCGGGCGGACAGTACGACCACTCGTTCGCGGTCGCGGCCGACATCCCGGGCCGGTCGGGATACAGCTGCACGGCCGAGGCGGTCTGGCGCGCGCTCCCGGACGGCGCGCGCGTGTTCAGCTCCGGCACGTTCTACTGGGGCTGGGCACTCGATCCGGCCTGGGGGAAGGCGCACGAGGTGCCGGCCGGGTTCGGGCGGCTGACGCTTAACCTCCTGGAGTGGCTCTCGGGCTCCTGAATCGGCACAAACGCGCGGCAGGCGGCACCGGCACGAAACGTGGCGCCGTCGCGGCAGGCGGCCACCCGTGCAGCAGGCGGCGACGTCGCGCAGCAGGCGGCCACCGGCGTGGCACGCGGCCAACGGCGCGGTCACGCCAGCCGGCCACGCCGCCCAGTCACATGACGACCACCGCGCGCGGGTGGCTCATCTTCAGCCCAGCGGCACGAAGAACGAGAACACCAGCAGGATCGACATGACGGCCAGCACGATCGTGCTGAGCCAGCCCACCCAGAGCAGGAACCGGCCGCTGCGCAGGCTGCCCATGACCCGCTTGTCGTCCGCCAGCAGCATCACGAAGACGAGGATGAAGGGCAGCAGCAGACCGTTCAGCACCTGCGAGAGGAACATCACCGGCACCAGCTGCCCGGGAGAGAGCAGCAGCACGAACGCCGCCGGGAACGCCACGAACAGCGCGAGGAACGAATAGAACGCGGGCGCCTCCCGCCAACGCCAGTCCACGCCGGTCTCCCAGCCGAACGCCTCGCATGCGGTGTACGCGCTCGAAAGCGGCACCACGCCGAGCCCAAGCAGGGACGCCGCCAGCAGCCCCACCGCGAACAGCACCTCCGCGGCCGGCCCCGCCACCGGAGCCAGTGCCCGGGCCGCGTCCGCGGCCGTGAACGTGTTGGGGTCCACCTGCGCGCCATGGCCCGTGGCCCAGATCGTCGCCGCGCATGCCACGACGATGAACGCCGCCACGAGGTTCGTCACCAACGTGCCCAGGCCCACGTCGATCCGTTCGGGCGCGAGGTCCTCCGGGCCGAGCCGCTTGTCCACCACGTACGCCTGGATGAACGCCTGGCCCCAC
>JAJYJR010000041.1 GCA_021789355.1 Chloroflexota bacterium
CATCACCGCCGGCGCCGACCACCGGTGCACCACCACCAACAGCGCACGCCACGGGCGACGAGACCGCGGGCTGCACGGGTCTTGCTGAAGGATTCGTAAGTAGAACGGTTCAATAGACTGGCGTAAGTAGAACGGTTCAGTAGACTGGGATCAGTAGAGCGAAAGGGGAACGTCATGGAGTACAAGTGCCTGCTGGAGGGACGTCGGAGCCCGCATACCCGGCTGGAGTGGCCTGTGAGGGCCGGAGCGTGGACGCCAGCACGGGAACCCGTGCTGTGCAAGTCCGGGTGGCACCTGGCGACCGTGGAGGGGCTCTCAGAGCACCTCGTCGCTGGTGAGCTGTGGGAAGCCGAGGGACGGGGCAAGTACGAGGTGGCCGTCGACAAGGTTGCGTACAGCCAGGCCCGTCTCGTGAGGAAGGTCGGGGACGTGAGCGTGCGTCAGCTGCGGGAGCTGGCCTGTGACTTCGCCGAGCACGTGCTGCACCTCTGGGAGACCCGGTACCCCGACGACCTGCGGCCGCGTCAGGCGATCGAGGTCGCCAGGCGCTACGCGAGGGGTGAGGCGATGCGGGAGGAGCTGGACGACGCCGCCTGCGCCGCCCGCGGCGCCGCCTCCGGCGCCGCCGCCTACGCCGGCGCCGCCGCCTACTACGCCGCCGCCTCCGACGCCTACGCCACCGCCGCCGCCGCCGGCGCCGCCGCCTACTACGCCGCCGCCCGCACCGACGCCGCCTTCGATGCACGGGACGCGGAACGGCGCTGGCAGGGCGCACGCATCCTGGAGGTGGTGGGGTGACTGGCGCGTGGGACATCGGAGCGGGCCGTTGGCGGCTCGCCCGCCGATTCTTCAGGGCGGGCGACGTAGGCGGGTACGCACCGGGGACGGTCGTCCTCTCCGTCGAACCGGCACCACGACAGGGGGACGACTGTCTCGCCGTCTGGGTCGCTATCCCGTACCCGACAGTTCCCCTTGGCCGATGACCTCCCGGCGCTGCCAGCCCTCCCTGTTTGGGCTCGCGACACCAACTCCCCGCAAGCCCCCGTACCGCGTGATCTGGACCTCGCGGACCCTGCACGTCGAGGGGCGCCGCTACCCGACAGGGGAGATCCGGTGGATCGACATTCTCACCGGCGAGATCGTGGACGAGCCCTACGTCGACGACTGAGGCCGGGGTCGTCTGCCGGTGGGCGGCGTCTCCCGCAGCAGCGCCTCGATGCGGGCCACGCGTGTGGCGAGGGCGTCGCTCTCGCCGCCGTTGGGGGTGACCTGCCGGCTGATCTGGCGCGTCTCTGCGAGCAGCGCAGCAACGTCGTCGGCGACCGACCTCACGAGGCGCCTCCAAATCCAGCGGAGGATCGGGAGGACGACCACCGTGCTCGCAGCGATGCCGCCAGCCGCGCCTTCGGCGACGGTGAGGAGGTCACCGGCCATTGGTCACGCGGGCGCAAGGGACTGCCTCGGTGGGAATGTCCTGGGTCTAACCACCATCGGCGGGAGTGCGTTTCTTGGATGGACTGTCACTGGCAGGAGCGTACGCCTTCTCTGCCAAGTCTCTGCACAGTCTTGACACAAATACCCCCACGTTGATGTCGGCGAACCACCACTGACCGTACCCAAGACTGGTGGCTTAGCGTGCGGTTTATGAACCTTTGCACTGACTGGGTTTGTAGCGCCAGTTCCACTACAGGTGATCGCTCGTGTCATGTGGAGATCAGCGTTACCGTTCTACCATCGACACCAGCCTGCACGGTACCAGTTGCTGTCTTTAGGATACCAGCCGATCCTAACGCCCGTAGCGTACCAGTGAAGTTATAGGTACGAGAAGCTATCATGACGAACCCTCCCCCACTCCCGCCTGCTCCCCCTTTAGAAGCGTTCACCAACCCAACCCCTGCATTAGCTTCGATGGTCCCTGCACCTCTTATTAGAAGTGCCATCACGAGAACTGCTCCACCTGCACCACCAGTCGTTGCATAGTTGGTCGATGTTGTCGAGCGTGCTGCGCCGCTCGCCCCACCTGCCAATGAACTTTGATGGAGGGTTAGAAAAGAAGGGGACGCAGGAGTATAGCTAGTGACTATTCCACCTGCTGCGCCTGTCGTCCCTGCTACCTGCACTCCTCCACCAGCTCCACCCTGGCACGCACCAGGAAATGCATCGGTTCCTTTTACTGTGGTCAGATCGTAAGAAGATACTCCATTAGCACCACCAGCAAGTGCAGCGGTAGGTGCGCCCAATCCCCCCCTTGTACTGGTAGAAGCTCCTCCATTATTGGCTACGGTTCCTTCTATTGATGCAGTTCCCGTACACCTAATGATGTACCCTCCAGTAGAAACGACCACGCCAGCATCAATAGCAAGTGTCGTGTAGTCGACTGTTCTAGTCAACGTTGCATTCGCAGTCAGAGTGACTGAGCCTGTAGCGCCGCTACCCAAGTCACTAGGTAGAAGCGTTGTAGAGATTGGCTGAAGACTTTGACCAGATACCGCTTTTAGCTGCCCTCCAGAGACTCCGATTACGCTCCCTGCGGCGAGATCGATGGTCCCCCCGGCAATGGTGACCGGTCCTGTGACCTTGACCGTCGCATCCGCGCCGAGCGTGAGGTTGGTCACAGCGCCGGAGATCGGGTACCCGCTCTTCGGGGTTGTCGCCGGTGTCATCCATTCGGCGGTGATGGTGCCCCCCTTGTTCGATGTGCCGAGCGACGTGACGACGATCGGCGCGGAGCCCGACGAGAGCGAGTAGAGGTTGGCGCTCGCCGGGAGCAGTACGGAGGTCTGGCCGGCGATGGTGACCGTCACCGGGGCCGGCGTGAGGTTGCCGATGATGACCGCCTTTGCCAGGAGGGTGGCCGCGGGCAGCGGAATCGTAACGGTCCCCCCACCGGCGACCGTGTACGGACCCGTCGTTAGCCTCATGCCGCGACCACCGCCGCTTCGGCTGCGTCCTTCGCTTCCGCCGCGTGCCCCTCGTCCTCGGCTCCCTTCGCGTCCGTTACTCCCCTCCCGTCTGTCACTACCCGCAGCTCCTCGGTGTGCGCACCGCGGAGGAGCATGATCACGCCGACGACGACCAGGACAGCGCCGAAGATCACGAGCCCGACGCGAACGGCGCCCGACGCCACCCACTGCTCGAGCTTCGTGACCGGTGTAAGTGTTGCGACCGCGCCCCCGCTTGGCTGCCCCGTGATCCCCCCGGCGACCGCACCGGCGCCGGACAGTTCACCGAACCATGTCAGGATGCCGGTGGTACGCGCCTGCGTGTGGTGCGTGCCCAGGTAGGACGCCACCGGGGAGCCCGGCCTGGGGGACGTGGGGTTGGTCCCCCACGTCGCACCGAGGTCGGGCGCCCAGCTCGCGTACCCCTTGTTCGCGTTGACGTCGCGTACGAACGCCTGCGCCTGCTGGAGCGGGGTGGCGCCTGTCGCGGTCGGGGGTGCACCGGGCGGCGCGTACTGGCGCCAGGTTGTCGGCTCGAACTGCCAGAGTCCCTGCGCCGGCCCCCTCCCCCCGGCGAGCACCTGGGTTGTCCCCGCACGGTCC
This sequence comes from Chloroflexota bacterium, assembly GCA_021789355.1. Next base: position 3,546 of record JAJYJR010000041.1, read on the forward strand.
TCTGCGCCCGCGGAGATCGCCGCACCCATCTGCGCCTGCGAGGTGGTACCGCCCGCCGCTCGCACCACCTCAGCGATCTGTGTCGGCGTCAGCGTCTCCGCACGCGTCGAAGTCACCCACGCCGGTACCTTCGGGACCGCTCCGGGCGCGACGGCACTATTCGCCGTCATGGTCAGCTCGCGGAGGACGGGGAGAGCACGTAGGTCGTCGTCTGCTTGTTCCCGGCGTGGCCTGTCTGCTCCATTGCCTTGAACGCGGCGACTGTCGAGACCCTCTGGAAGCCGCCCTTTGACGTCTGCGTGTAGACGGGGGTGCCGGCCGCGAGATCTTGCAAGGTCTTTGTGTAGGTGGAGACGGTCGTGTAGCTCTGCCCTGTCTGCGCGGCGACACTGCCATAGCCGTAATTGCCGATGGAATAGCCTGTGCCGTGCGGCGTCAGTGTGGCGTAGGGGACCGTCGACGCTGAGCCCTGCGAGGGTGAGAACGTGGGCGCCGACGACGTGGGCGCCGACGACGTGGGCGCCGATGTTGCCGGAGTGCCCCGTGTTGTCTTGATCGAGGTCGGGATGGATGTCGGAGGCCCGCTGTAGCTCGCCCCTGCCGGCGTCGTGATGTCAACCGTCTGCGGCCCACCCGACGACGAGGGCGCGGCTGTCGGTGCGGTCGTCGTGCCCGTTGTCACGACCTGGGCGCCTGTCGCCGATGTGGAGGACGTCGAGGGCTTCTTCAGCAACAGGTAGGCGAAGATCGCGGTAAGAACGGCGGCACCCGCGATGACGTAGGGCAGCCACTTGCGCTTCTTCTTACCTCCGGTGCCACCCTCGTCCTCTGCGCCGGTCGTCTCGTCCGTGTCGTCGCGCTCAGCAGCCACGTCAGCTCCACTCTGCGATCTGTGCGGCCCACGTCGGAGCGTCCACTCCCGACTGCTGGAGCGCGGCAGCGGTCACGTTGCGCCGCATCTGGCGCACGGCGATCGGCCCCTGCCCCGAAGGGATGGCCGCGCCGACGCGCTGGCCGCCGGGCAGGTTGACCGGGCGCTGCGTGCGCAGCCAGATCGGCACGTCTGTCGGGCCGGGGACCGTCCAGCCTGGATAGAGCCCGCGCACGCCGTTTGTGAGCTGGAGCCCATCGACACGCGACGGCACTTGCGTCAGGATCGCCTCGCCCCACAGGCCCTTCTGTTGGGGCGCGGACGGGATCGGGATACCGCGCCACGCGACGGGACCCCAATGCACCTGTCGGTTGAACAGCGCCTCCTGGAGGTCTGCGCCGGGGATCTGCGGCCGGCGCATATTACGCCTTGGCGAAACTGGCCGGTACGATTGGCTTCTTGCCGGAAGCCGCGCCCGTCAGCAGGAAGGCGTCGTTCGTGACCTGACCGCCGACTGCCGTGGTGGCCTTCGAGAACCCGGACCCGTGCGTGAGGACGAGGACCACTAGCGCGCCGATGAAAATCCACAAGATGATGTGGATAACATCCTTCATGGGTTACCCCTTCCTAACGAAGAAGTGGTACAGCAGGATCAGCACGATCACTGCGATGACTGCGTACACGAGGGTCGTAGTGTGGGGCTTCGGAATTGTCACGCCATCTCCTTTCAGGCCGCGCTCAGGCTCTTGGACTTCGACGACTTCTGGGCCGGCGCCGCCGCCTTCGACTTGTGCGTCGCCTCGTAGCGGATGAGGAACAGCACCCAGAGAGCCACCAGGACGACACCGGCGATCTGCACCCCGTGGTCGCCGATCCCGGCGACCACGACCAGGACGATGACGCCGATCGCCTCGAACGCGATCTCCGACCACTGCCTCTCGGCGCCCTTCGTGACGGGACCGCCCGAGATCGTGGACGAGAGTGTCAGCGGTCGTGTGGCGATCTGGTTCGCCACGACGAGCGCCACCGCTCCGAGGCCGACTGCGCCCTGGCCCCCGTTCATGGGAGGTGCGTCCCGGTGACGAGCTTCGCCACGTTGCCCTGCGAGCCCTTGAGCCCGATGTAGGCCACGACCAACCCGATGATGATGACGGCGATCGGAAGGAGGGTGCTCACGTGACCTCCGCTCCCGCTCGCTCCCCGACCGACCCGACGTTCGCACGCTCAGAGAATCCGCCGAGCGTCGTCTCCCGCCAATGGATCGCCTTGAGGAGGATCAGCGAGCCGAGGAGCAGGATGACGGCCCACAGGACCGGCGAAAGGCGCATGTCGAAGGGCTTGGACCCCGCGATGGCGGTGGTGACTTGGTTGTTCCCCGCGGTCCCGTAGCCGCCGACACCCTCGAAGCCGAGGCCCGATGTCGGGCCGGCGCCCCCGCCGATGAACGGAGGAAGCGTCGGCGAGACGTTGGGTACGCCGGTCGTCTGGGGGCCGTACGACATCGGGGAGTAAGCCGCGGTGGTCGGGAACGTGAACCGCTGCCCGTTCACCACGCCGGTGTCTGCACCAAGGCTCATTTCGCGCTCCTTCGATCAGGTGACGTAGACGAGGCTCTCGGTGCCGAGCACCGCGTACGCCTCGGAGGACTGCGGCCCGGTAAATGTGACCGACCACAGGATTCCGCCCGTGGTGAGGGTGTTCGGAAGGTTGTGGTTCGTCACCTGGCCGCGCTCGTTCGTTGCGAAATCGAGCGGGAGCACCCCCGGCGGGAGCAGCGTGCCGTGCTGGCGCAGCCACCGGCGCTGGAGTTCAGCGGGCGTCCCGGAGAATCGCAGCAGCCCCGACCCGTACTGGAACTCGATCTTTGTGATCTTTGTCAATCCGATCGGCGCGCCAATTGTCGATGTGGCTTTGGGGTCGTACAGCCGCAGGTAGCTGAACATCAGCTGTCCGGTGTCGAGCGGAACCTCGATCTTCGCACGCGAGGCCCCGGCGATGGTTCCCAGGCGGTCGGTCTTGAGCCTGTGCTGCCAGGCGTACACGACCGGGTTGACGGCGGGGTTGCCCGCATACACGGCATGGCGGCGGAACGCCAGCTTGAGCGAGTTGACCGCCGTGGTCGGCGTGTGTGTCGCGGCCACGATGTCGGTCGTGTGCACCGGCGCAATGTCGGTCGTGGTCGTGGACAATGCCTGGGCCTTCGTCACGATCGGCGTGATCACCCGCGTGGTGCCGCTCATGTACTGCGGGCTCACGAGCGCCGAGTGCGGCGGGCTGACCCGTGTGCCGGTGATCGCGAGGTCGTAGTAGCTGTCGAACCAGACGGCCGGGCCGAGGCCGAACGCGAGGGTAAATGTGTCCGCCTCTGTGTATTTCCATTGCCGCGGCCAGTCGAGGTTGGGCTGCGCGTTCGCTGCGGCCGGATACCCGGTCGCCGATCCGCCGGCTGGGAAACCGGCCGGGTTGGCGCCGAGGACGTTGCGGGCCGCGGTGCGCCGGAACGGCCTGCACATCTCGAAGATGTACGCGTCGATGCCGGACTCGACGTCGATCGCGCTGTACTGGTTCTGCACCAGCACCTTCAGCTGGCCGAGCGCATTCCACGGCGCGTACGGGGACGCGACCACCGTCTGGCCCGTGCCTGCGGTGATGGCCTGCTTGACGGTCGCCTCGAGTTCCCAGTTCGCCACGACGTCGGTCTGGCGGAACTTCTGGATGCCGAGGACGGGCGCCGCCGCGCTCGAGCTGATTGTCGAGGACAGGTCGTACGTGTCTTCATATTCCTCGAGCCACTGCGTCGAACCGCCAGGAACTCCAGGGACGTTGAACGCAGAGCCGGGTGCCGGGGGACCTGTGGGCATGAGTCTTCCTCCTTAGGGGTGCTGAAGCAGAGCGGCCGGACCAGGCCAGCCCGCGGCTTTGAACAACCAGACAAAGATCGCGGCCAACGAGAGCACGGCGAACATCATCAGGACCACAAAGACGATGGGGTGGTCGAGGCTGTCGAGGAACTCACCCTTTGCCATCGTGCCTCCCGGAGGTGCGTCGAAAAGGCGAGCATGGCGGAACTGGCCGGAAAGGCACAGTATGATCAGGGCGTGCTAGGTGGCTGCGCAAAGAACGTCATGTTCGACCGCCGGCAGCGAGACGCAGTTATCGCGGTGGCTGCCGCCCGAAACGAGACCTTCAGCGAGGTCGTGCGCTGGGCGCTGGATATGGCGCTCCCGCTCGTGTGCGACTGGCGACCGACGCGCCTGCCGAGCGCTACAGGGCTAGGGAGTACGGCCCCCAGACGCGAGGCCGATCCAGCTTCGTCCAGTAGTCGAACACCCGTGGTTTCGTGGGAAGCGGCCGACGGCCGTCCGCGGTAACCCACATCGGGACTGGGAGATCCCCCGGCCGGCGCACGAGGACCACCGGGGCGCCGAACTCACTGTAGCGCACAGCGTCTTCCTGGGCGTCGAGCGCGAACGCGTAGAGCTTCGACATGTGCTCCATGAGCTGCGCGTTGATGCCCCGCGTGCGCTGAGAGCAGTAGAGCGCGGCGAGATCCTGCTCAGCCCCGGAGCGGGCGCAGTCGACGATGGCCCCGGAGCCCCTACTCATGCCGTTACCGTGAAAAAAGTCGATCGTTTCGTCGACGACGACGAGCCGCGGCATCCCGCGGCGCCCGCGGTCGTAGAGGTGGGCGACGCAGAGGTCCTGGGCCGGGTCGTACCGGCGCGAGGAGCATATGGTGATCCGGTGGCCCGTGGCCCACGCGGTATCCATGTCGGCAGGCGAGGCGACCAGCACGGAGCCGGGGACGTATGCCCCGTAATCCCACCGCTTGTAGAGGCGTTTCGCGGACCGCCCTGTCGGGAGCCACTGTGCTCTGTAGCGCGGCTTCGTGTCCGCGATGTGACAGCGGGCGTTCGGGTACCGCTCGAGGAAGTCAGCCCGGAGGTGCTCCGTCAGGGTCGACTTGCCCGTCTGCGTCCCCCCCGGCAGGAAGCCCCGCTCTCTTCGGCGCAGGGAGATCCGGTCGAGTGTCATCGCTCACCCCCTCGCCGGCATCGATGACGCTCTCGAGTTCGTTGGTGAGTTGCCGCAGGAACACGCGTACCTCGTCGACCGGCACCGTCGCCAGCGACTCGAGCGCCATCGGCCGCAGCCGTTGCATGGTGCGCAGGGCGACCGCTAACGCGGTCGCCGCGCCGCCGCCTTCGTGCGCCGCGGACTTTGCCAACGAGAGGGTGCGGTCCATCATGTCGACCAGCGCCTCGTGCGTGGGCGTGGGCTGCGGCCCAGCGACCGTCTCGGCCCACGGTCGCTCCCCGGTTTCGTCCTCGTAGCGCGCCAGCCGATCGCTGAGCCTGCTCACGACATTCCTCCTCGCATCCGCCGAACCTCGCCCGCGTCCACTACGTGGCCGTTCGTCGCCGGAACCCCGACCATGCCCGTCGCCATCTCGCCGGTGCCGGGGGTCGGGAAGTGGACCGGCGTGGCGGCGATCGGCCCCGACACGTCGCCGGTCACAGGCCCTTGGGGCGCCCTCGTGGTACGCGCCTCCTCGCGCCTCCGGCGCTCCGTCATGTACCGACGCCAGCGGCGCCCGTAGTCGAACAGCTCCGCAGCGGCGCTGATCACGTCGATATTCTCGACGAGAGATTGCCCGTACCGCTTGTTCAGCTTGCTCTTGGCAAAGTACTTCGCGAAGGGGTACGCGATCTCCTTCGCCCCCTCCGGGCTCAACGACAGATAGTCGGTGATGGCGTCGAGATCCTGCTCCGACGAGACGGTCGGGTCGGTTTCTGCCGCCCACGACGCGGCGAGCGTGGAGATCGTGCCGAGGCCCTTGCCGAGCGCCTTGGTCAGGTCCGCGGCACCCGGCGGCGTTTTCTTGTCGGGCAGCTCGTCGGCGATCGCCTTGGCAACGCGGACGGCCGCGGGTTGCTCCTCGCGCACCGGTGGCCGGCCGCTCCGCGGCCGGCTGCGCTTCGAGGAGTGTCCCGTACCCTCGACGCCGTGCGCCTGGCGCCGGTGCTTGCCGAGGAGCATCTTCGCGACGCGGGCGTGGACATGGCTGATGATCTGCCCACACTCCGGGCACTCCTCGGAGTACATCTCGATATCGCCGACTACCGCCGGTGGCTGCGCCATCTGGTCCCTCTCACCTCGGTGCCCTGGGCGGCACGCTCGTGATCGTCAGGCTGCGGCGGAACCCGAACGGGTTCCGGTTCGGGTTCCGGTTCGGGTTCCGGTTCGGGTTCCGGTTCGGGTTCCGGTTCGGGTTCCGGTTCGGGTTCCGGTTCGGGTTCCGGTTCGGGTTCCGGTTCGGGTTCCGGTTCGGGTTCCGGTTCGGGTTCCGTGAGCATGTCGGCGATGATCTCCGTTCGCTCCGTTTCCTCATCCTGGCGGTGCGTCTCGACGAGCGCCTCGATCGCCGCCTCAGCGACCTCCTGCACTGCCTCGATGGCGGTCTCAGCGACCTGGGAATCCTCGGTCGCGGGCTCCGGCTCGACGACTTCCTCGCCGTGGCGCTCGCCGCACATCGGACAGTAGTGCTCAGCCATCGATGCGCCCAATGCAGTATCGGCGCAGGTTCGCCAACTCGCTCTGCAGGAAGCGCACGCGATAGACCAGCGCCGCCAGCGCCCCCAGCACGGCCCAGTCCCACGGTCGCATCCTGTGTGTCACGACTCCACCTCCATGTCGGGGTACCGCTGGCGCACCGCGGCCCGCACCTGTGCCTTCTCGTCTTCCGTCCCGTGCTCTGAGACCCGCGCCAGGGCGTCTCGTGCGTGCGCCCGATCGTAGATCGGGTACGCCCTCGACGCCGGCAGAGCGAACGCTGACGACGGGAGGCGATTTCGCTTCCAGGCAGTCAGACGCGCCACGCGCTCAGCGTAGTACGATCCACGCCGTGTCCTATGGCTTGCCCGCCCATCCCATACTCGAGCACGAGGCGAAGGACCAGACGATCCGGGATCTCTACGAGAGGCTCGACAAGATCGAGACCGGCCGCCAATCCCTCATCAACGCGCTGTGGGCGCAGATCCCGACCGACATCGCCGAATACGCGTACCTCGCGTCGGCGCTGTCGCTCCAGGTGGCGCCGGTCTCCACCGGCCTGGTCAAGGTCACGACCTGCGTTGCCACGCTCCCGGCGACATCTACTGGACTGCTCCAGCTTGGCGACGTGACCATCCCCCTCCCCTCCGGGCTCACGCACCTCCAGGGACTTCGCATCATGCTCCACGCGGGGAGCAGCCGCCTTCTCACGTCCACGGTCGCTGGGCCGATGAGCCTCACCCTCTGCGGCCAGGTCCAACCTACGTACGGAGTCCTCTAAGGAGAGCCATGCCAGACCAGACGAGCCCCGCTGAGACCCTTCTGTCCGTCATCGTCGATGCCCTGTGCGATCAAGTCCCCACGCACGTCGCCAACGACCTCCGCGCTGCGCTCGAGGCGTGGCGCAGCCCGGCGCCCACTCCGACACCTCCGGTGACTGTTCAACCCATAACGGCTCCGGCACCTGTGACCCAGCCAGCCGGGCCGACACCGGAGGTGTCGGCCCTCCCCCCTACCATCGGATAGAAGGAGCACACGTCATGTCCAGCTTCCTGTCGCGCCTGTGGGCGCACGTCGGCACCCTGCTCATGGGCGTCCTCGCGACCCTCTCGGACACGGGCGTGATCCACATCACGCAGACGGAGGTGATCGTGCTCAACGCCATCACCGCGTTCCTCGTGTCGCTCCACCTCGTGAGCGAAAAGGTCATCGACGGCCTGATGACGGCGATCGAGGGCAAGCTGCACCTCGCCACGACGCAGGCGAAGACTCAAGCGGCCGCGGCCAAGGCGACTACTGACGCGGCTACCGCGGCCGCCACGCTCGCCGGCCACCTCACGTCCCTCCAGTGACAACCGCTGCGCAGCCGATCCCCCCGGGGATCACACCGGGACCGTCAAAGGGGATCAAACCTACATCGGAGGTACAGGTAAAAAGTCTCGGGGTTGGTGTTGCTGCACCTGCAGCGGACGGCAGGATTGCCTGTACGAACGACATTACAAGTACAGGAACCATAACGAGTCACTTTATGCACGTTCTAGGCAACATCACTACGACACAGGGAGTGACCGCAGGTACCTACGTATACTCGCCGCGTTGGGCGACCAAGACGCCTACCGTGAAGGTTCTAGCCCTGGTGTCTGGTGTGGCTTATGGGGTTACAGAAACAGGCTACGATATGACAGTATCGGTGCAGTTGACTGCGACTACTGCCGGTCATGCATCAGTCACGATTGGCCTAACAACTGGCACTGAGCACGTCATCGCAACAGATCTAACGATGGTAGCTGGTTCCTCAACGGTTGTAACTGTGAAGGTGCCTGGTACATGGAAAATCGTAGTTACGGCCACGACAGTTGCAATCTCTAGGGCAATAGCAATCGGATGAGGACCGCCTTTGACGCAGCGTACCCGCCGGCTTCGGTGCCGGGAGGGTCCACAACCGCCCTCATCTACGCCGGAGGCGACACGCCGAACCCGATCTCGGCACCCGCGACCGTTCCCGTGTACGCCGGCATCTCGTACTGGCTGCCCGCATGGGTACGTTCCGACCCGCGTAGCGCCAGCGCAGCGACCGATGCGGCGGCGCTAGTGGCGTGGCTGAAGCGCAACAGCGCCCCCAGCGGGTGCTCAGTCGTGCTCGATCTCGAGACCGCCGTCACAGCGTCCTACGTGACGACGTTCGCAGCGGCGCTGGCCCCGCATCCCGTCCTGCTGTACGGCTCACGCTCCACGCTGTTCGGAAATCCTCAGCGCGCCGGGTACTTCCTCGCCTGGCCGGGATGGACAGGCATCTGGCCGTCGTCTACCGAACACGTGGTCGCCATCCAGCACACCTACGCGGGGGCCTACGACCTGTCCGCGCTACAGGGGCACGTGGCGCTGTGGGCTCGCGCCGTCAAGGTTCCCAAGGCTGCGCAGCCAGCCCCGCAGTCGTCGCCAGTGTCGGGCGCCGGCTGCGCGGTCGTCGAGGTCCGCACGGGTCCGCGAGGGACAGGCTGGACGCTGACCAATATCCCGTGGCGCTCGTTCCTGGCGGCGACGCTCCAGGGGAGCGACCCCTCAGTCGACGGGAGGTACTGGCCTGGGAGCGTGCACGTCCAGAACAGGACAACACGCGTGCTCGTGTCGGTGACGGGCTGCCTGCCCAACGTGACACAGGCCGTGTTCGTGGCGAGGACCTAACGCGAAGAGCCCCCGGCGTCGTGTCCGGGGGCTCTTCTCTGTGCAGGGAAAGGGGAACCCTTGCGGTCCCCATCCTAGCACAGGCGCCGGGCAAACGGTAGTACCGCTAGTGCGAAAGGGGAAGGGTGGCGAGACCGGGAGTCCGAGGACTACGGCGGTACGGCCCCGAGGAGGGCGTCCTCGGGGCCGGGGTACTGCCCACAGGCCAGGGGCGCCTCGCCCTGGTGGAGAGCCCCTACTTCGTCGAGGCGTGGCTGACGACAGAGGTTCCCCTCGATCCGTCCTACTACCGCGTCATGCACGTCGTCGCCATCGGCACCGCCGTCAAGGGCGGCCCCGGACCCGACGCGGTGCGCTCCACCGAAGGCGTCAAGACGCTCACGCGCTGGGAGCACAACGCACGCCTCCGGCGCGTCGCATCCGCGGTGTACCCGACAGCCGAGACGCCGACAGACGCCGTGCGTCGTTGGTACACCCACGGCGGCTCGATGCAACCGCTGCGGTGGTCAGACGAGCAGGTACGCGAGTTCGTCTCCGCGGTCCGTACAGAGCAGAGCCGGAAGGGGTCGCCGGGCAAGGCGCTGCTCTTCGTCGGCCCGTCGCACCGGGACAAGGAGCAGCGCCGACGCGAGCGCCAGCGAGAGCGGGGGCCGGCCGGGAGCGCCAAGCGTGAGGCGTACAACGCCAGACGTCGCGAGCAACGACTGCGGCAGCGCAGGCGCGGGCGCAACCAGTGAACCGCGACGATCTGGTAGATGAGCTCTTGGACCGCAAGCGCGTGATGGTCACAGATTGGGCGCGCTTTCGCACCGAGCAGGTTCCCCGCATGACACGCGTGTACGTGGGGCGTATGGCCTACACCGACGTATCCGACCCGATGCACCCTGTGCGCTACGTCGACGCCGCGGACTGGCCCTACTCGCCGCACGAGCTTGCGGGGATCTACCTGCGCCGCGTGGTGCAGTTATCTGGCGCCCGACAGGCATGGGCGACTCGTGGCGAGCTGCGCCACCTGGCGTGTCCACACCCTCTCCACTGGGTGGGGACAAAGGTCGAAGGGGACCTCGCGTACGTCGACCTACGCCGCGCCTACTGGAGCCTCTACACGCGCCTCGGCCGGCTCGACCGGCCAATCGTCGTGCGCCACGACGAAGTGGTGGTCGGCGACGGGATGATCCCGCTCGTGGACGCCGGGATGTGGCGGGACACATCCCTCGGCCGTAACGCTGTGGTCGGGATCACGAGGGCGACCCGGTTCACGGAGCTGCACCGCGGTCAGCCCGTGAGCCGGGAAGGCCCGTCGCGGGTCACGTCGCCGCGCCTATGGCGCCTCCTGGCGCTGATCCTGCACAGCGTTGCGCTCGATCTCGTCGAGCGCTTCGGCGCCGTGTGCGTCCACACGGACGGCTACATCCTGCCCGCTCACTACGTGCGCCCGGCGATGGCGCACCTGCGGGCGACGTGGGGTCTCGACTCACGCGTCAAGGGGCGCGGCGAGGGCGTCGTGACCGGCATCGGGAGCTACTCGATCGGCGACTACCGGAGCGTCGCCCTGCGGGCGCCGCTCCCGGCCCTGTCGAACCTGCTCGAGGTGTCGCGGGGCCAGCGCGCCTCTCTCGCCCGGCTGCTAGTTGACGGCTAGTTGACAGCTAGTCGCACACCCTGTACGATCTAGCACAGGTCGGGGATCCCCCCCGGCGCAGAGAAAGGGAGAGAGATGCTGACTGCAGGCCGTGTCACCAGCGTTGAGCTATGGCCGGAGGGCCAACTGGCGTTCAAAGGTAACCACTCGGTGACCGAAATAGTCGTGATCGCCACACCGCTGGTGTGGGAGCAACTTGCCCAGATGGTACGGGACAGGGACTTCGCCACCGAAGCCGAGGCGCGTCTGGGCAAGACCAGTGAGTGACGAACTGGAAGCGGTCGAGGCCGCGCTCCCGGCCGAGGTGCCGGAGCACTACGCGGAGGTTCCCGACGACTACCGGGGACTGGACCTCCTCTGGCGCACGTGCCAGCGGGTGACGCGGCGCGGGAACGAGCTTGTTCCGCGCCAGTATTGGGAGCGGCCGGAGGCGGCGCTCACCGCGATCCTCATGGGCCGCGAGCTGGGCCTCGGCGACATGACCGCCCTTCAGCGCATCTACGTGTTCGATGGCAAGGTGGTGCTAGCCGCCGAATTGGTCCGTGGGCTCGTGCGCCGCGCCGGCCACAGTCTCGTCTACGACGAGCGCAGCACAGAGGTATGCACGATCACGGGACGCCGGCATGACACCGGCGACACGATGACCGTCACGTGGAGCATCGACCAGGCCACGAAAGCGGGCCTTGCTGGGAAGGGGCCATGGACGAAGTACCCGCGGGCAATGCTCGACGCACGCGCCACGACCGAACTGGCGCGTGCGCTCTTTTCAGACTGCATCGGATGGGCCGCCTACGCACCGTCCGACTTCACAGAAGAGGAGCCGACATCGTGATCACGCAGCTGGCACTGGTCCTGGCGGCGACCTGTCTGGCGACTGGCGCATGGTGCGTGCTCGTCGAGTACAGGGAACGTCGTCGGGAGGGCAGGGAGACGCACCTGTCGGAACACTCCCACGTCCACGTGGTGCGAGTCCCCTACGACTGGGAGGAGATGACATGATCACGTACAGCGTCCCTGTCCCGGTCGCCGAGATGCTCCTGTGGGCTCACGCCATCGAGGATGAGGTCGGGCTCGATGGCGTCGTCGACGCCATCCGCGCCCGCGCCAGTGCCCCCGATGGCGACCTGTTCGAGATCCTGGAGCGCGTACGTGCGATGGGAACCGTGGAGGGTTGCGACCCGACTTGGTACCTGTGCCCGTACCACAAGGGCTGGCACGACGCCCTCAACGCGTTCGAGGACCGGTGGCCGTGAGCGCCCCGGACCGTCATGGGGCGGACCTCTTCGGCGCTTCGACACGAGACCCGGAGCGCCTCAAGCGGCGCCGGGCGCTCACCGTCGAGCTGCGGCGCCTGGGGTGGTCCTGGCGCCGCATCGCCGACTACACGGGCGTCTCGGTTTCCACGGCGCGGGATCGAGCGAGAAAGGGGGCCGGCGATGGCGACTGAGACGCGGGTTACCTGCGACGTGTGCGGCCGCCTGTCAGACGGCGCAGTCGGCATCGGATGGCGCCGTGTGCGCCTTCTGGCGCCTCCGAGCCTCACGGCCGACGTGTGCTCCCTCGAGTGCGCACAGGACGCCGTGCGGGTCCTGTGGGGCACACGCCGCGGCGCGGGGAGCTGACCAGTAGTTGAGATATCTACCCAGAGGAGGGCTAGATGAAGGATCTGTGGACGCATTACGGGCTGACCCTGAAGCTCGCCGACGTGGCGGGCGGTCTCCCGACCGATTCAAGGATGATCGAGGCGTGGCAGCAGGCACGCTGGAAAGCCAGCGCGAAGCTGCTCCCCGACGACCCACAGGACGCAGCCGAAGCGGCCACGCGTACCAAGGAGCTGCTGTCGGGGATCGACGAGGAGATGGGCTGGAAGACGTTCGCCAGGGACCCGGAGGGGCGCCTGTGCGTCGAGGGGCGGCAGGTCAAAGCGATGTTCAAGGAGGCTGCGAACATCCTGAAGGCGGGGTTCTCCGGACCGAACGGTAAGGCGGTCGCCCTCCGGTCACGCCTGGCGGAGCAGGTTTTCGTGGTCGAACGACTGCTCCCGCTCCTCCCACACAGGACCGCCCCGACAGAGACGACCGAGCGGGCGATCCACGTCATGACGGCTAGGGGACCACGGGATGCCCTGTCACGCACGGACGTGTGCCGCGACGTCCAGATCACCTGCACGCTGCGGGTGCTGTCGATCCCCGGTGCGCTGTTCACAGAGAGCACCCTGAAGAGCCTCCTCGACTACTCCAGCGAGAATGGCTTCGGGGCCGATCGCTCCCAGGGCATGGGGCGCTTTGAGTACACTCTGAGATAAGCGGCATCCCCTGCGCCTGCCGGCGGGGGTGGTTAATGTAACCACCCCCGCCGGAGTACCGCCCTAACCGGACCCGCCCGCTTCGCACCATGACGACTACCCGACCCGGCTCCTGCCGTCCCGCCCCGACCAACCTCCCCTCGCCTCCCCGACGGACCTTACCGCGCCCATCCGACGCTCCCTCCCCCTCCCTGCCCGACCCGACTGGCCCATCCGCTCCATCCCTGACCTGTCCGACTGCCCTCCCCCTCCCTGCCCGGGCCGACACACCTCGCCGCTCCTGACCGACTCACCAGACCTGGCCACGCCACGCCGACTGACCGCGCCACCCCAGCCCAGCTGGGACGACCCCCACCGCCTCCGACCACCCCGACCGCAGAAGGGGACGACCCCCGGCTACGGCCGGGGGTCGTCCCGTCCAGAGCGGACCCAGAGATCCCACCGTCCTGTCTCGGTCCGGCGCCATCGGCACTGCCAGCCGCGGTCGTAGCGCACCCACATTGTGCCCCGCGGACGTGTGTGCTTAGTGAACCAGCGGTGCCATGTCTCGGGGAAGGTGAGTACTTGGTCGGTGTCCTGCTGCCGGCGTCCTCGAGTGCTCCGAGGCGCCGTCTCCGCACGTGTCAGGCCGGGGAGCATCGCTTCGCGTGTCACGTCGCCCCCTCTGCCAGCAGCCGAATCGAAAAGCCAGGGATTCCCAGCCCGAAGTCAGGGTCGCTCGACGCCGGTCGGATCGGGGCGCGCAGCTCAGTCTCGTCCACAGAGCACGTCGGCCGGTCCGCCATTAGACCGGCCGGGACGCCGATGAACCTGAACCGCTCTGTGCAGTGCTTGCACCAGATCCGAACATCGGCGCTGTAGCCCGACACGACGCCGCCCCTTTCTCGGCACAGTCGGTTCACCTCGACGACGGCCTCGAACTCGTCGTGTGGGCACGGCCCTTCACGTGTCACCCCACCACCTCCAGGATGCGTGCGCCCTGCCAGCGCCGTTCCGCGGCGTAGGCGGCACCCGATCGCCAGGCGGCGGCGCCGGCGGCGCAGGCGGCGGCGGCGTAGGCGGCGTCGGCGTAGTAGGCGGCGGCGGCGTAGGCGCCGCCGGCGGCGTAGGCGGCGCCCTCAGCGGCGGCGCCCGCGGCGCCGTAGGCGGCGCAGGCGGCGCCGCGGGCGGCGCAGGCGGCGTCGTCCAGCTCCTCCCGCATCGCCTCACCCCTCGCGTAGCGCCTGGCGACCTCGATCGCCTGACGCGGCCGCAGGTCGTCGGGGTGCTTCTCCTCCCAGATGGGGAGCACGTGCTCCGCGAAGTCACAGGCCAGCTCCCGGAGGCACCTCCCCGACACGTCCCCGACCTTGCGCACGAGACGGACCTGGCTATACGCAACCTTGTCCCCCCCATCTGTTCGCACACCGCGCCCCTCCGCCTCCCA
>JAJYJR010000703.1 GCA_021789355.1 Chloroflexota bacterium
CTGCCCGTGAGCGCTCCTTCTACTTCGAGGGTGGCCTGATCAGCTTCGTCCGGCACCTCAACAAGAACAAGGAAGTCCTGCACGCGCGCCCCATCTACGTCGAGCGGCGCGAGGGACAGACCGCGATCGAAGTGGCGCTCCAGTACAACGACACCTACACCGAGACGGTCCTGGCGTTCGCCAACAACATCAACACCGTCGACGGTGGGACCCACCTGACCGGCTTCCGCGCGGCCCTCACGAGCTCCCTCAACGACTGGGCCCGGCGGGCCGGCGTGCTGCGCGACTCCGACGCCAACCTGAGCGGCGACGACGTCCGCGAGGGGCTTACCGGGGTGATCAGCGTCAAACTGGTGGAGCCCCAGTTCGAGGGCCAGACCAAGGCCAAGCTCGGCAACGCCGAGGTCAAGGGGCAGGTCCAGGCCGCGGTGGCCGAGGGCCTGAGCCAGTATCTCGACGAGAACCCGGCGGACGGGCGCCGCATCATCGACAAGTGCCTCACCGCTTCGCGGGCACGCGAGGCCGCGCGCAAGGCCCGGGACCTGGTGATCCGCAAGGGCGCCCTGGAGGGCGCCGCGCTCCCCGGGAAGCTCGCCGACTGCCAGGAGCGCGACCCCGCCCGGAGCGAGCTCTTCATCGTCGAGGGCGACTCGGCCGGCGGCTCCGCCAAGCAGGGCCGCGACAGGCGCTTCCAGGCGATCCTCCCGTTACGGGGGAAGCTCCTGAACGTCGAGAGGGCCCGCCTGGACCGGATCCTGGGCTCCGAGAACGTGCGCCCCCTGATCGTGGCGCTGGGTGCCGGCATCGGCGAGTCCCACGACATCGCGAAGCTCCGGTACCACCGCATCGTGCTGCTCTCCGACGCCGACGTGGACGGGGCCCACATCCGCACCCTGCTCCTGACCTTCTTCTACAGGCACCTGCCGGCGGTGATCGAGCAGGGATTTCTCTACATCGCGCAGCCGCCGCTGTACCGGATCAGCACGGGCAAGGTCACCTACTACGCCTCGGACGAGAACGAGCGGGACCGGCTGGTCCGGGAGATCAAGACCCGGAACCCGCTGATCCAGCGGTTCAAGGGCCTGGGCGAGATGAACGCCGAGCAGCTCTGGGAGACGACCATGAACCCCGCCACCCGCACCCTGCTGCAGGTGAGCACGGAGGATGCCGCCGTCGCCGACGAGGTGTTCACCACCCTGATGGGCGAGCGGGTCGCGCCGCGCCGGGAGTTCATCCGCTCGGAGGCCCGGCGGGTGCGGAACCTGGACGTCTGACGGATGCCGGACTCGATGCCCGAGCCCCTCGCCCCCGCGGTCACGGAGATCCCGGTGGGCGACCGCAGGTTGCTGATGCGCCCGCACGGCTGCTTCGCCTGCGGGGAGCTCAACGTGTCGGGCCTGCGCCTCCAGCTCCACGCCGATGCAGGGATCTGCTGGGCCGAGCCCACCCTCGACGAGCGGTTCATGGGCTGGGAGGGGATCGCGCACGGGGGGATCGTCTGCGCGATCCTCGACGAGGTGATGGCCTGGGCACTGGTGGACGAGGACTCCTGGGGCCTGACCGCCCGGATGTCGGTCGACTTCCGCCGGCCGGTCCCCATCGGGCGGCGGCTTCGCGCCGAGGGCCGGGTCCTCGAACGGCGGCGGCGTCTCATCCGCACGGAGGGCCGGCTGCTGGACGCCGAGACAGGCGCGGTCCACGCCACGGCCGAGGCGGTCTACGTGGACGCACCGCCCGACCGGAAGGACGAGCTCAAGCGCCGGTACGACTTCCGCATCGAACCGGCGGTCGAACCACGGGAGGCGATCCCCCTGCGACCGTGGCCGCCCTCGCGCGTCACCGGCGACACGCCGGACGGGCCGCCCCGATGAACGGAGCGCCCCGATGACGAGCGCGATCACCGAGCGCGCAGGCGCCGTCGTGGCCGAGCGGCTCCCGGAAGCACGGGCCCTGGCCGCGCGCGTCGCCGCGCAGGCCGACCGGCCGGAGGAGTTCGTGGCCGAACTCCGGTCCGGCTACGCGCGCCTGGCCGATCCGGCCTACCTCGCGACCCTGCGGCAGGTGACGCCCGGGCTCGGCGCGGCGCTGGGGATCCGCGCGCCGCTCGCGGCACCGGTCCACTCGAGAGTCCGGAGTGCCTGCCGTCACCGCCCGGACGTCGCGCTGTGGCTCGCCGAGCGCCTCGAACGAGAGCCCGACCTCGAGATGCGCACCGTGGCGTGCACCCTGCTGCGCGTCTCGCTCGAGCACGACCCGGAGCGCAGCTGGCAGCTCATCCGCCGGCTCTCGCGTGCCGCCGACAACTGGATCGCCGTCGACACGCTCGCGGGCGTTGCCGGGCTCGGCATCCTGCTCGAACCGTTCCGCTGGGCCGAGCTCGAGCAGCTCGTCTACTCGCCGTCCCCGTGGGAGCGCCGGTTCGTGGGGTCCACCATAGCCTCCCTGCCCTTCGAGGTGGTCCCGGCCGACCGGCACAGGCTGGCGGAATCGCCCGCCCTCGATCTCGTCGGCGAGCTGCTGGGCGACTCCGACCAGAACGTGCAGCGGGCGCTGGCGTGGGCGCTGCGCAACTGGCACCGTGTCGACGCCAGGGGCGTGGAGCGGTTTCTCGATCTCCAGGCATCCCGTGCCGCCGCCGACCGGGACGGCAGCCGCGCCTGGGTGATCCGGGACGCGCTCCCGGCGATCGACCGCGCGGGGGCCGCCGCAATCCGGGCGCGTGTGGCCGGCCTCCGCCGTGATCCCGGCGCCGGTTCGACCAGTGCGGCGTCCAGGGCCACCGCCGCCTTCGCCGACCTGATGGCGGCCAGCCCCGCGTTCGGGCGGCCGTCCACGACCGCCGATCGCCACATCGAGAGGAGCCCCAGCGAGTGACCGAGGACCGCGGCCGCGTGCTCCCGATCCGCATCGAGGACGAGATGCGGCAGGCGTACCTGGACTACGCGATGAGCGTGATCGTCAGCCGCGCCCTGCCGGACGTGCGCGACGGGCTCAAGCCGGTCCAGCGCCGGATCCTCTACACGATGCACGAGATGGGCCTGACCTCGGGGGCCGGGTACCGCAAGTGCGCCGCGATCGTGGGCGACGTCATGGGCAAGTACCACCCCCACGGCGACGTCTCCATCTACGACGCGCTGGTGCGCCTCGCCCAGGACTTCTCGATGCGCTACCCGCTCGTGGACGGGCAGGGCAACTTCGGCTCGGTCGACGGCGACCCGGCCGCGGCCATGCGGTACACCGAGGCGCGGATGACCGCCATCTCCGCCGAGATGCTCACCGACATCGAGAAGGACACGGTCGACTTCGCCGACAACTACGACGGCACCAAGCGCGAGCCCGCGATCCTGCCGGGCCGGCTCCCGAACCTGCTGGTGAACGGATCCTCGGGGATCGCGGTGGGGATGGCCACCAACATCCCGCCGCACCACCTGGGCGAGATCGTGGCCGCCACGATCTCCCTGATCGAGAACCCCGAGCTCACCGTCGACGACCTCTGCGAGCACATCAAGGGGCCCGACTTCCCGACGGGCGCGACGATCTTCCGCTACGAACAGCAGCGCAACGCGCTGACCGGCCAGCAGGAGCGGGTGGACGCGATCCGCCACATGTACGCCAACGGTCGC
>JAJYJR010000704.1 GCA_021789355.1 Chloroflexota bacterium
CGAGCAGCACGTCCACCCCGGAGTCGTGGCGCACGAGCGCGGTGTCCACCGACTCGGGCACGCCGGCCGCGATCTCCGGGACGAGATCCGCCAGCGAGCGGTGCCGCGGGTCGAGGTTGAGCATGACGGCCACGTCGCCGAACTGCAGGCTGGCGTCCACCAGCGCCACGCGCCGACCCTGGCCGGCGGCGGCGACCGCCATGTTCACCGCGATCGTGGTGCGGCCCACCCCGCCCTTGGGCGAGAAGACGGTGACCACGCGCCCGTAGGGATGCTGCCCGTTGCCGGACGACCTCGGGACGGACGCGGCCGCGTCGGCCTGCACCGCGGTGCGGGCCTGCTTCTCGCGCTCCCGCTCGTGGACCTTGCGGATGGAGGTGGTGAGCTCGTCGGCGCTGAAGGGCTTGACCAGGAACTCGCGCGCGCCGGCGAGCATCGAGCGACGCAGGTAGTCCGCCTCGCCCTGCACGCTCATCATGATCACGGCGGCCGTCGGGACCAGCGCGGTGAGCTGCTCGCTGGTGGCGATGCCGTCCATCCCCGGCATGTTGATGTCCATCAGGACCACGTCGGGCGAGAGCTGCTGGGCGAGCGCGAGCGCCTCGGGACCCGACTCGGCGGTACCCACCACCTGCATGTCGGTCTCGAAGCCGAGCAGCTTCGCGAGATGCTCCCGGGTCTCCGGGATGTCATCCACGACGAGGATCTTGATCTGGTCGCTCATGCCGGCTTGGTGACGCTCGTGCGGGCCGCCTGGGCTGGCGGCGGGACTCGGACAGGACGGGCGACGCGGCCCGCCCTGCCCCTGACGTGGCTACTTGGTGGGGAGGGTTCCGGAGAGGAGGACCGGCGGCAGGACGCCGTACTGGTCCACCAGGGTCTTGAGGACAACGCCGCTGGTCTTGTCGGGCGGGGCCGAGGCGTCGGCCGGGGCTCGCAGGATCAGCGTGATCGGCATGTTGTTGCCGCCCGCCGCCGTGTTGCTGGTCGCCTGGGTCTGGGCATACTTGATGACCTCGGCCTGCTGCGCGGTGACCGCCAGGATCACGATCATCTGCTGCCCGGTGAGGCCCACCGCCGCCCCCGCGGACGGGGCCGGCTGGGTCTGTTGCTGGCCCGTGGTGGTCGTGGTGACCGGCGGGGTGAGGGTGCCCAGGACCTCCAGGTTCTGCAGGATGTCCTTGACGCTCAGCTGGGGCCCGCCCGGCACCGGCTGCGGGGGTTGGCTGCTGTTGGGCGCGGCCGGGATGTACTCCTGGATGTCGAGGCCGATCACCATGTCCACGTGGTCGCCTGGCTGGATCAGGGTGCCGACCCCCGTGCCCTGGTCGACCTGGACCGACATGGCCCGGTAGCCGGGCTTCAGGGCCTGGACGATCTGGTCACCCTGGGCCGTGTTACCTGTCGCGAAGTCGGCGGCGGTGAGGGTGCTGCCGGCCTCGATCTGGGCCCGCGCGATGCGGCCCACCACCTGGCTGGGATCGCTGAAGGCGTCCACTGGGGCGACGGTCACCGGCACCTGCTTCACCGTGACCTGGCTCGCCGTGATGGTGCTCCCGAGGGAGATGGTGCTGACCGCCTGGACGACCTTCGTGGTGGTCGCTACCGTGGCAGTCGCGGTGCCCGGAGTGGATCCTCCCTGCGTGCCGTACCAGATGATGCCGCCGAAGGCGACCACGGCCAGCAATGCGCCCACCAGGATGATGAGCCGACTCGATCGTTTCAACTGAGTGCTCCCCACGCTCCCCTAGGTGACAGGCGGCAACACTGTAGCACCCTGTCCCCGCGGTTCGACCCTACGAATCTCCCATGACCGATGGCACCGCCGGGCAGGTCACCTTGGTGGCAGCTACCGTGCGTCGCGCGGCGCATGTAGATAGCGAAGAGCGCCAGCCGCGTGGCTGGCGCTCTTCGACTGCGTGCACTGGTTTCTAGACAGACGAACCGACGGTGCTGAGGATGGTGCTGACCTGGTGACCCAGGAAGATCAGCGCGACGATCGCGATGATCGCGATGAGTGCAAGGATCAGGGCGTACTCAGCAAGCCCCTGGCCCTCTTCGCGATCGAAGAAGCGGGCAACGAGATACTGGACGAGCGCCATGTGCGAGGGTCCCTCCTTTCTCTCAGACTCGGTCCGTGGACCGGGCCGTCAGTATGCATCGGCACTTGTGGCCGAGTCCAGTGGGAATCAAGTACCGGGCCGGATTCCGGTGCCAGACTGCAACGTGCTCACGTCGCGCTCGCGACGCTGCTGCCGATGCCGCTGAGCAACCCGCTCACGCTGTGGCCGAAGAATGACAGCGACGCGACGGCGACGATGGCGATGAGTGCCAGGATCAGAGCGTATTCCGCCAGACCCTGTCCAGACTCCTTCGCGCGATCATCGCGGCGCTCCTGCGGCGCCGCGTTGCGGGACGGAGGAGAGAGCGTGAACATCTCCGACCTCCCGTGAGTGTCGGCTCGATACGAGCCGGATGACTACTCGCCGGCCCGGATACCCGGGTCGGCCACCGCACGGTACGCGTGTCCGCCCGTTGGCCACAAGACCCCCGAATGTCCCGGAACGCGGGTGTGTCGATCGCGTGTGGGAATTGCGGTGCAGTCCCGCAACACGCCGGAGGCACCGGGACGGCGGCGAGACCGGGCGATTCTCTAGCCCGGCAGTTCGACGGCGAGATCCAGGCAGCGTCCCTCGTCGCTGAGGCGCGCCTCGATCCCGAGGGAGCGGGCACGCTGCGCGATGTCCCGCCAGGTGGCCGCCGACAACCCCGGAGGCTCCTCGGGCGCGGCCGCTGATGCCGTCGCCCGCGCGGCCTCGTCCTCGCGCTGTTCGCGGATCATCGCCGCCAGAGCCGGCGGGAGGTCCTCCCCCTGCTCGCGCGAGCCCAGCAGGCGGAACCGCCCGCCGCGGCCGCGCGACTTCTTCGGTGCATCGTCCACGGCCGGCGCCTCGGGACCGGCCCCATCCGTCGCGGCTCCATCCGCTGCGGCATCCGGCGGAGTTCCCGCCGGCAGCGCCAGCACCGTCTCCTCCGTGTGGACGGCACGGACCTGCGCGGCGAGCGACGCGTCCTCCCAGGTGAGGCTCAGCTCCACCCGTGACGGATCGGTCTGCAGGTAGGCCACGGTGGCCTGGTCGAGGATGCGGAAGAGCCCGGTCTCGAGGTCGAGGTCCAGGCGCCGGTCGGCGCCCACCGACTCGAACTCCACGGGGACCTGGGCGGCATGGCCGCGGTCGCGGGCGAGCCGCCGGAGCGTGGGGACCAGCCCCAGGTCGTCGAGCACCATCGGGCGCACGTCGAAGATGAACGTCTTGGTGGCGTCCAGCGCGTGCTGCACCACGTCGATGAGCGCGCGGGCCTCGCCGAGGGCGGCCTCCGGGTCGCGGCTGACGAGCCGCTCCACGATCTGCGCCTGGAGCACGATGTTGGCGAGGCTCTGGGCCGGCCCGTCGTGCATGGCGCGGGCGATGTCGCGGCGCATGTCCTCCTGCGCGGAGAGGATCGCCCGCGAGACCGGCGCCGGGACCGGCAGCTCCGCGTCCGGGCCCGCCTCGGCCGCAGGCGCCCATTCGGCCGCCACGCGGAGTGCCTCCACCAGCTCGGCCAGGTGGTCGCGGT
>JAJYJR010000042.1 GCA_021789355.1 Chloroflexota bacterium
GCGTGAGCTGCGCCATCTCGTCGGTGTAGGTGCCGGTCGCGATTCGGCGCACGCGGTCGAGGACCTTCTCCGTGACGGCCGGGTCGAGCAGCGACTCGCCGCGGCCGGCAGCCGCGAGAGCCAGGACGAGCGCGGCTGCCCGCGACCCCTTGAGGACGTACCCGCGGGCACCGGCGATCACGGCCGCGAAGATGTCCTCGTCTTCGGGCGAGCTCGTGAGGAAGACGACGGGGATCGTCGGGAACTCGGCCCGGATCTCGCGGCAGGCCTCGATGCCCGACCCGTCGGGCAGGCGGACGTCCATGAGCACCAGGTCGGGCAGGAACCGCCGCGTCTGTTCGACCGCCTCGAGCATCGTGCCGGCCTGGGCCACCACCTGGAACTGCCGGCGCCGCTCCAGCAACGCGACGAGGCCCTGGCGGACGATCTCGTGGTCGTCGACCACGAGCAGGCGGAGCGGCTGGGTCTCGACTCCCTCCGCCCCGCTCTGGCGCTCAGTCCGATCCAGCACGTCCCGCTCCACCTTCCGCGCGCAGGAACGCCCGCCGCGCGCACAGCCAGATCCGGACGTAGGCACCGGGCGCGCCGTCGACCGTGACGTCCCGGACCAGGTGGTCGGCGAAGAGCCCCGCGTAGCGACCGGCGGCGACGCGCGCGAGAGGCCCGTTCTCCTGGCCCGGAAGCGGATCCCCGCCGCCAACCCAGGCGAGCTGATCGGCGGATGGCGCGAACGGCCGGTCGCCCAGGGTGGAGACCAGTCGGTCGGCGAGCGCGCGGGAGGTTTCGCTCCCCGCCGCGGTGCCCTGGCCCGTCATGCCGGCCTTCCCAGCAGGATCGCGAGGAGGGCCAGGACGATGGCTCCGGCCGCCACGAGCACTCCCGGAGGAAGGCGGAGCCGGCCGACCGGACCGGGAGCGGCGAGGCCGCCCAGGGTGTTCGGGACGGTCTGATCGTGGAGCACGTTCGGGAGCACCTCGAGCGCCTGGTTCTGCATCGCTGTCATGGCGTCACCTTGGGGGACGTTGACGAGCGGGCCGAAGCTCCGCCCGAGACGTGTTCTCTTGCCGTCGGCCGGTCCTGGGTCCGGATCAGGTCCAGGAGCGCAGCGGACTCGCGTCGGGTTGAGCGCTCGTCCTCGCTTAAGCGGGTGCGGTCGCGTTCCTCGCGGCCCTCGGCCGCTTCCCGCAGGACGCGCGTCATCTCCTCGTTCCACCGGTCGTCGATGGAACGATGCCGCCGGTTCAGGTGCCGGGAGTGGGCGTGAGCCTGGGCTGGAGCCTTGGCTGGTCTGGGTTGGGGGCGCGGGTTCATGGGTTTCTCCTTGGTGGTTCGGTCGTCGGTGCGGAGTCCGCCGGCGACGAGCCGTCCACGGCACGAAGCCGAGCTGACGGGCCGACGGAACCTCTGGTCGGCGTGGGAGAGCCGCCAGCCGGCGAACAGGGCGCGCGCGCAGGCCCACGGCCGCGGCGAACGCGAGCAGAAGCGGACAGCTGCATGGATGTCGTTCCCTGCCGGCCGGACGCAGTCTCGAGGACCGAGGCATCGGCACGGAGGTCGGACAGAGGTGGAGTCTGCGCCCCCGAGCGGCGCAATGCAATGGGCAGATGGCCCCCACCGGCGGCACCGGCCCCCGCCCCATCGGGGTCGAACCCGCGGACCCTGCGGGGTCGACCTCAGCCCGCGCAGGGCAGCAACCCGTAGGCGCCCTTCAGCCTCAGCACCCGAAGGACCGCAGCGTCGACGAGGCGCGCGAAACTCGCGTCCGTCGCCGCCCGGGCCGCGATCCCCTGCGCGATCGCGGCCGCGGTCGCCATTCCGCTGACGATCATCATGTCGCCCCCCGCCGCCAGGAACTCGACGCCGCGCGACGAGACGGGCACGGCCTGCGCGGCCGTCGCGGTGAGGGAGTCGGAGAGGATGAGGCCGCCGAAGCCGAGCCGATCGCGGAGCAAGGTCGTGACGATCGTCGGCGAGAAGGTGGCCGGGTGGGCGGGGTCGATCGCCGCGTACGTCGCGAGCGAGACCATGACGAACGGGGCACCCGCCGCCATGCCTGCCTGGAACGACGCCAGGTACGGGTCGTCCGCGGTGGTGACCGCGTCGACGACGCCGGCCGTGGAGTCGGTGTTGCCGGTCACGCGGCCAAGACCCGGGAAGTGCTTGAGCGAGGTCGCCACCCCCGCGGCGGCCATGCCGCGGATGACGGCGACACCGTGAGGAGCAACGACCGCCAAATCGTGGCCGTATTCCCGCTGGAGGGCGCCGATCGGCTCGTTGGAGGCGTCGGTCCCGGGCGGCACGACGTCCATGACCGGGGCGAGGTCGACGTTCACGCCCGCTGCCGCAAGCTCGCGACCCCACGTCTGCGCGTGCGCCTCGAGCGCCACCGGGGTGAGGAGGCCCTGCTGGAGCGCGGAAGGGATGGTCGAGAAGCCGGGCCCGGCCAGGCGCTGGACGAGTCCGCCCTCCTGGTCGGCCGCCACGAAGAACCGGACGCGGGCGGTCGCCCCGGAGGTCGCCAGCGCCTGGATCGAGTCGCTGAGCCTCCGGATGGCCGCCACGCCGACGCTCCGGTTCCCGGAGAGCCAGACGGAGCCGAAGTGGTCGGTGCGGATGGCCGACGCATCCTCGGGGGCAAGCGCGTCGCCGTCCTCGGAGACGAAGAAGAGCTGCCCGATCCGCTCCGCCTCGGACATCGAATCGAAGGTCCGAACCGAGCAGGCCGCGATGGTCGCGGCCGGTGCCGGTGTGGAGGCGGGCGGGCCGTGGAGCACAGCGGGCAGGGTCGCCGTCGGCAGGGCGGTGGTCGGCGCGCCGATCGGCGAGGCCGCGGCGGTCGGCGCCGCGCTAACCGGCGATGATGCCTTGGCGGGCGCGGTGGCGATCGGCGGCGCCGTGACGGGCACGGTCCCCGTGGCCGACGGCGGGCCGAGGCTGCACGAGCCCACGACGAGAGCGGCCACGAGCGCGGCGACGAGAAGTGGCAGCTTCAGGCGGGCGTGCCGGACCGGGCGATTCGAACGACGGATCCCGGGCGAATTGATCACGAGGTACTGACGGAACGGTCCGGCGGAACGTTCAATCCACCCGCGACTCCCGTGCCGAGACGCGGCGGTTGACCCCGACCATTACCCGCCGGAGCGCCCCCGCTCCAGCACCCGGCGCTGGTCGGCCGGCCCGAGGTCACCAAGGGCCTCGTGGGCCCAGCCGTGGCAGGCGAACTCGTGGCCGGCCGCGCCCATCGCCCTCACCCCACCGCTACTGCCTCGGCAACCCGAGGGAGTCGCAGGCGGCCCCGCCGTAGAGCCGCCCGGCGGTGTCGTAGATCGTGACGCGGTAGCCGTCCAGGGTCCCCGAGCAGGCAACGGTGGTGTGGGAAAACGGCGCCACCGCAGGCGCGACCGGGGAGCCCCAGTCGCCGAAGGCCGTGGGGGTGAGCACCCGGAGGACCCGCCGGCATTCGGAGAGGGCGTTCGCTCCACTGACGATGATGACCGCGCTTTCGGCCTCGTAGCGGCTGCTGCATGAAGGCTCGGCCTCAGCCGCCGCCGCCTCCTGGGCCATGAAGGCGCCGACCGCGTCGGCGAAGGCGCTCGTCGAGCTTCGCCCACAGACGAGCGCTTGGCTGGTACCGTCGCCTTTCTGGGCGGCGAGCGTGAGCACGTCGCCACTGAGCTGGCCCTGCCAAAGCCCGAGGTCGACCGGCGCTGGCGTGAGGTCAAGTGAGACCGCGCCACCAGCAAAGGTGCCGGATACCGACGTGTCGAGCGACTGCACCAGATGAGCCGGCGGATCCACCCAGTACCAGGAGGATGTGCCGGTGACGGCAGCCCCCGAGGCCTGGAGGTCGAGGAGGGCCCGACCGTCGTCGAACTCGCAGACCCAGCCGCTCGGACTCAGGGCGGTGAGAGGGCCGGAGATGGCCTGGGTAGCGGGCCCAACGGTTGGCAGGCTCCCAGGCGCCGTGGGGGTCGGCTGCGGCAGCGGACTGCACCCGAGCAGGGTGGCGAGTGAGAGAGCGACGACTGCCCCGAACCCCCAGCGAACAGTCAACCAGGCGGCTGGTTGCGCACCGCCAGTCATGCGCTCATGTTGGCACCCTCGCGGCGCGGCCTCACTCCAGGGGAGCCGACGCGCGAACGGCCCTCATCGTGCACCCCCGTCCCAGGCACAAGGGCAGCATGGTGTCAGGACCCTTGGGACCTTTGGGCGCTTCTCACGCTGCGATGAGACGGCTAGCCTTCCCAGAGGTGGCGTCCCACTCACCGCCTGATCCCCGCCGAGCCATTGGCGAGACCGACCGGCTGCGGGCTGCCCAAGGGAGATCTGTTCGATGAAGAGGACTTTCGCTGCGATGGTCGCAGCATTGATGATGGCCGTGCTCGTCTCGAGCTCGACCTTCGCCGCCGTCAATTCCGTCACCCCCAGCACGAACGACCTCAACAGGGCCAATGGCATGGCCGACTTCACCGGGGTCGCAAACCATGGGTCGGCGACGCTGACGTTCACCACCACCAACTGGTGGTACAGCTGCTTCGAGTACCGCGCCGACGGCGACACCAGTCAGATCCTGGCCGAGAACGGCGGGAACAACTACAACGCGCTCGTCACCGACGGGCTGTACCCGTACACCTGCCTGCACGGTGGCAAGACATCCGTGCCCGTCACGGCCACCGTGACGGTCGCGGCGAACGTGTACGTCGAAGTCCGCATGGTGTTCGGCGGAGAGACGGACGAGCGGTTCGACTGGACGCGGTTCGACGTGCTGCCCAAGTGCACCGCGACCGGGCTCACCCGCGACGGGATCGACCTCACGGCCGCCTTGATCGATCCGACGACGGTCACCGGAACGGTCGATGCCACCACCTGCAACATCGGCGTCTACTTCGGCCCCGGCACGACCGGGTCGGTGAGCGGAGCCGAGATCTTCGGAGCCAACTACTACGGCATCGTCGCCAACGCGGCGGACGTCGACGTGACCGACACGTCGATCCACGACATCGGCGAGAGACCGCTCAACGGGACTCAGCACGGTGTCGGCGTGCTCTACACGACAGTGAACCAGGCCGGTGGCACCACCGGGACGGCCGCGACCGGGACGCTCAGCGGCAGCACGATCACGGACTACCAGAAGGGCGGCGTCGTGATCAGCGGTGGCGGTGCGGCGGTAACGGTGCAGAGCAACAAAGTGACCGGCCAGGGCCCCGTCGACTGGATCGCCCAGAACGGGATCCAGGTCAGCTTCGGAGCGACCGCGCTCGTCACCGGCAACACCGTCAGCGGCAACGACTACACGCCGAAGCCCTACGTTGCCTGCGGGCTCCTGTACTACCAGGCCGCCGGCGTCAGGGCGTCGAACAACCACCTCTCCGACAACGAGCAGAACGTCTGCAACGTCGGCAGGGGCGGGGGCCAGTTCAACCAGTAGACCCGGAACCTCCGACAGGTGCCAGCCAGGCGCGTCCTGAGCCGGCGCTCCCGTCGGGCGTCAGCGGGGTGATCCTGCACCACGGAAAGTTGAGAGGAGCCCGGCCGGGTGAACGGCCGGGCTCCTGCTCCCCTCAGATCAATCCTTTGACGTGCCCCGGCTGGTCCAGGCGGTGTAGCTCGGCGGCCAGTCGTCGGCGCTTGCGCGGTCGCCGTAGAGCGCGTCCTCGACGAGGAGCTCGAAGGCCGGCGCGCTGCCGACCGCCCAGTCCCATCCGGCCGCCAGCCCCGCGCGTGTCCCTTCGTCGACGGGTCGCACTCGGCCACGGACGAGGAACTCGCGGGGCACCTGGGGGTCGAAGTGGGCGTGGAGCGCGTAGCGGCCGTCCTGCTCGAGGTCCCGGAGCTTGGGCGATGGGAGGACGAACGCGTAGAGCCCGTCGTTGACCACGGCCACAGAGACGGGGTGCACTCGCGGCGGGTCATCGCCTCGAACGGTCACCAGAAGCGCTTCGCCGTGGCCGGTGCGGTACAGGAGTCCCCGGCCCTTCCCGGCGATCTCCGGCGCTCTTGTTGCGAACTCGCCCCAGGTGACCATCGTCGACCTCCGTGCCATCTGCGATCGGCCAAGACCGGGCCAGACTACCCGCGGAAGTCCGGCCGGTCGAGCACGCGCAGCCAGGTCCCGTCGGGCTGACGCCGCACGACCTGGGCCCGAGCGCCGGCCTCGTCGAGCGCCGGAGTGGATGTCAGCGCGAGGTCGCCGAGGCGCAGGGTAGGCAGCGGCTCCTCCGAACCCAGACGACCTGACCGCGCCTGGCGCCTGAACCCAGCGACGGTCGGGTCATCCCGGCGCCGGCCCGCTCGGCGGTGGACGCGGCCGATGCAATGGCCGCTCGCAGAGGTCCGGCCCGCGCGCGGATCGGTCGGCGTCATCAGGTCTCCTCCAGGTGAGCGCCAACAGCCGCACGCCCGGTAGGATTGGGTGAGTGACCAAGCGACCCATGACCGCCAGCGGTGGATCAACGGCCGGCTGGACCGTGCTGGGCTATCTGGGACTGGCCGGCTTCTTCGCCGCGGAGGCTGCCCTCCGACGGCCGGGTAGCGCTGCGAGCCTCGATGCCTCGGAGGGCGATCGCGACACGACCCGACAGATCGGGCGAGCCTACCTCGCGGCCGCGACCCTCCCGCTCGTGCTTTCGCCGGCTCAGCCGCGCTTGTCCCGCGCCGTGGCGCCGGCGGGGCTTGCCCTGGAGGCGAGCGGGCTCGGCCTCCGGCTGTGGTCGATGGCGACGCTCGGCGCCGCCTACACGCGGACCCTGCGCACCGAGGCCGAGCAGCAGGTCGTGGACGCCGGACCCTATCGCGTCGTCCGCCATCCGGGCTATCTCGGCTCGCTTCTGATCTGGCTCGGCTTCGGTCTCACGACCCGCCGCCTGCCGGTCGTGGTCGGGGTCGGCGTGCTGGTCGGCCGTGCCTACCAGCGGCGCATCGGCGCCGAGGAGGACCTGCTCGGCCGCGACCTCCCGGGTTACGCCGACTATGCCCAGCGGACGAAACGGCTCATACCGTTCGTGTGGTAGGCGATGCCGGGCGCTCGGTCGTCGCCGCGCTGCGGCGATCAGACGCGATGGTGCTCCGAGGCGGTCTCGGAGATCCGTCGCACCGCACACCCGGCGGCAGAGCGGCGACCGTATGGCCCGGCGTACGTTCGGGCAGAGGCTGGTCCAGGGCTCGGGGATCGCGGGCGAGCCGAGTAGCTGGCGACCGCGGATGCTCAACAGGTCCGCCACCGGTACCGGCTGCCCGAAGGCGATGAGGGTGGCATGGATCCGGTTCTTGAGCGCGGTCCGGTGGCGCACGAGGTGCAGGGCGTCCGCGTCGGGCCGCACCGCGGTCATGCGATCATTCGCCGGGCCGGCGCATCCACCGACGGGTAAGCCTGAGACCAGATCCGTCCTTGCCACCATCAGGAAGCACTCGATGCACGCTCCGATCGAGAAGGTCACGTCGGCGGACGGTACTCAGATCGCGGTCGAGCGATCGGGAAGCGGTCGCCCCGTCATCCTCGTGGGCGGCGCGTTCAACGACCGATCGACGGTCGCCGGCCTCGCCGCCGCGCTCGCACCGAGCTTCACCGCGGTCACCTATGACCGTCGGGGACGGGGCGACAGCGACGACGCCAGCATGGGCGACGATCGCGGCGCGCGCGAGCACGAGTTCGACGACCTTGCCGCGGTCATCGCGGCGGTCGGCGGCCGGGCGAGCCTCTTCGGGCACTCATCGGGCGGCGTGCTCGTCCTCGGGGCAGCCGCGGCCCGACCCGACCTCGGCATCGACAGGCTCGTCGTCTACGAGCCGGCCTTCGTCATCGAGGGCACGCGCCCGGTTCCGGGCGACGACCTCCTCCCCCGGCTCCGCACGCTGCTGGACGAAGGACGGCGCGACGAGGCCGTGGCGTTCTACCAGGTCGAGGCGATCGGGCTGCCGGCCCCGATGGTCGAAGGGATGCGGGGCAGCGACATGTGGGGCTGGCTGACCGCGCTGGCCCCGAGCCTTGCGTACGACGCCGCCCTCTACGATCCTGGCTTCGGGCCGCCTCGAGACCGCCTGGCCAGCATCGCCGTGCCGACGCTTGCCGTGGCCGGTAGCAACACGTTCGACTCGCTTCGCGCGGCTAGCCGCGCGGTCGCGGAAGTGGTCCCCCGGGCGCGCTTCGCCGAGCTGAAGGCGAGGACCACGGAATCCTCCAGCGCCCGGCCGCCCTCGCGCCGCTCTTGGTCGACTTCCTCTCGTGACGCCGGCCGGGAACGGCGGACGCAGCAGCACCGGAGGACGATGCACGATGCGCAAGCCCGAAACGGGATCGGTTCGCGCCGTCGCTCGCGGACTCGAGGAAGCAACCGCTGGAGCAGAAGCGGGGCCGACTCCGGGAGCCGCCCAGCGGGCGCTCGACGTCTTCATCGGCCGATGGATCAACGAAGGCTCGACGGCCGCGCGACCCGGGTTCGATCCCGAACGCATCGTCAC
The DNA here is from genome assembly GCA_021789355.1 of Chloroflexota bacterium. The sequence continues at coordinate 8,458 of JAJYJR010000042.1, forward strand.
GAGCGACGTCTACGAGTGGGCCCCCGGCGGGTTCTTCGTCATCCATTCGGGATACGGCCGCATCGGCGGGGTCGACGTCGGTGGCGTCGAAATCATCGGCTACGACCACGAGTCGGAGACGTACACGTCACGGTTCTTCGACAGCTTCGGCAATGAGAGCTCCTCGCGGCTCACGGTCTCCGGCCGCGTTTGGACCTGGCAGGGCGAACGGACGCGCTGCGACGCCACCATCTCTGAGGACGGAAGGATCCAGCGGGCGCTGCACGAACGCTCCGACGACGGCCGGACGTGGGAGCCGTCGATGGACGTCACCCTGGTGAAGGTTGGCTGACCGCGGCGACGATCGCGACGGCCAGCGAACCCCGATCGCCGCCTCGACCGTGCCGCTTGGCTGACCACCGACAGATGAGCCACGCATCCGAAGCCCCGCCGGCGGGCACCGTCCTCAACCGCCGGACCCTCAATCGGACTCTCCTGGTCAGGCAGTCCCTCCTGCAACGGACCGCCACGCCCGTGCCGGCCATGCTCGAGCGCCTCGTCGGCATGCAGGCGCAGGTGCCCCGCGATCCATACATCTCGATGTGGTCCCGCCTGCGAACGTTCGAGCCGGCGGCGCTCGAGAAGCTCCTCGTCGAGCGGGATGCTGTCCGGATGACGCTCATGCGGACCACGCTCCACCTGGTCAGCGCGACCGACGCGCTGAGGCTGCGGGCCGTGATGCAGGTGGTCTGCGAGCGCGCCTTCGCGTCGAGTCCGTTCGCCCGCCAGCTCGACGGGATCGATCGCGACGCGTTGCTGGACGCGGGGGCCGCGATCGTCGCCGCGGAGCCGCGCGCCGTCGCCGAGCTCGGGCGGAAGCTGGGCGAGCGGTGGCCCGGGTTCGACCCGACGTCGCTCGCGTACGCCGTGCGCTACCTGGTGCCGCTCGTCCAGGTCACGCCCCGCGGCCTCTTCGGGCGAACCGCCGCGCCGAGGGTCACGACGCTCGCCGCGTGGTTGGACAGAACGCCATGGCCAATCAAGGGTGGCGACCCGCCCGAGAGGTCGCCAGATGAGACGGTGCTGCGGTACCTGCGGGCATTCGGCCCGGCGACGCTCGCCGACGTGCGGGCGTGGTCGTGGCTGACCGGGCTTCGGGCGGTCGCCGAGCGCCTTGGTCCAGGGCTGCGCCGATATCGCGACGAGGCCGGCCGCGAGCTGTTCGACGTGCCCGATGGGGCCTTCGCATCGCCCGATCAGCCGGCGCCGGTGCGTTTCCTCGGCGAGTACGACAACGTCTTCCTCTCGCACGCCGACCGGTCGCGGATCACCGGCGATCTCTCGTGGGGGGCCGGGTACGTCCGACAGGGCGCATTCTTCGTCGACGGCTTCCTTGCCGGCGCCTGGCGGCACGCCGTATCGGAGGGTCGCGCAACGATCGCCGTCCAGCCTCGGCGGAGACTGGCCCCGCGCGAGCGCGAAGACGTCCGCGCCGAGGGCGAGGCGCTGCTCAGGTTCCTGTCGCCGACGGCCCGGTCATGGGAGCTCGGGTGGACGGCGTGACGTGGCGCGACGGGACCGTCCGGCTCACCGCGCTCCACGTCTGGAACGCTGACTGACGCCTGAGCCGGGGACAGGGGTGGCCGTCTTCTCGCCCTCACGGTGCGACCGATGTGACCGGTGGTCGATCAGGACGGGCCGGCGGACGTGCGGTCAACCGATGATCTGCGCGGGCGCGACGACCCAGTCGAACCGGGCCAGCACCGCGCGGAGCGCCGCATCGGCGGTCACGAGCTGCACACCGCGGCGTTGGGCAAGGGCGACGTAGACCATGTCGTAGACCGGGCGGTTGTCATATCGGCGCGCGAGATCCCAGGCGCGGTCGAGATCGCGGGGCTCGTCGGCGAGCCGCACCGGCAGATCGCGAAGAAGGGCATATGCGGCATCGGCCGCAGCACCGCTCCAGCGAGCGCGGCGGACCCCTGCAAGGAGCGCGTTCGACACCTCCTCCATGAGCAGTCGAGGCGCCAGGATCTCGACCCCGTCCGCAGCCCATCGGGCGAGCAGGGAGATGGATGGCAGCCCCGGGTCCACACCGGGGGCGATCCAGTCGACGACAACGCTGGCGTCAACGACCGGCATGCGTTCCCGTCGTCCGCGAGCGCTCCCGGCGATCCTCGATCACCAGGTCGGCAGCGCCACCGCCCGAGGCCGTCTGGCTCCAGCGATCGCGCGTCGCGGCAGCGCGATCGGCCCACTCGGCAAGGGTTGGCACGGCCCTGGTCTCCCGCGGCACCCTGTCGACGTAGTCTGTCATGCCTTCGTTCTCCGAGGTGAGCCGAAGGTCCTCAGTCTCATCGCGGTCAGTCTCATCGCGGTCATTGGATTCATTGCCCGCCCTAGCCGCTCAGCCGGTCACAGATCGTATCCCCGCGCAGGACCGTCCGGCGGCATGGAGCTGGAACCCGCGGAGGTCGCTCGCAGACTGGCACCTCAGCGCCACCGCGATCAGGTCATCGTGTGATGTGATAGTCGGAGAACGGCGGCGTTCGGCGGGCGGTCCGACTGGGCCTGGAGTCGCCTTTCGCCGGCTCGATGCCATCGTGGCCGACTGGCTCACCGCCGTTCCGCCCGGCAGCTGACCGCGCCGCCTCGCTTGGCCGAGACCTCCGAGCTCGCCCTGGATCCGCAGGCATTCCGAGCGGGGGCTCTGTGCGCAGAGGGACGAGCCCATCAGGCCGGGTACGATACGGATCTGCCTGCGATCGCTAGGAGAGTGCCGATGGCGACCGAACGCTCCACGGAATCCGCCGGACCGATTCGCGATCTCGTGGTCGAGGCCGCGCGAACCCAGCTGGCGGCCGTCTCGGCGGGAATCCGGTTCTGGGCCGCCTGGATCGAATCCGCCGACCGATACACCCAGGCGGTGAGCGCCGAACTGGCCCGGCTCGAGAACGAGAACAAGCCGACCGGTGCCATGGCCGCCCGCCTGGCCGACCACACGCGGGCCTACCTGCGCGAGATGACGACCCTCCCGACGATCGCCGCCCAGCATTTCAACGGCGAGCTCGAGAAGATCGGCCGGCCGAAGAGCCGGCGGACGCGATCCGCCAAGGTCAAGGAGTAGACGCCGGGGCCCGAGGCGGCTGCCCCGCGCGGCCGCGGCTCGGACCCGCTCCCTCGACCCTCAGGGCCGGCTCGGGCGTTCCGCTCTGCGCCCGCGCGGCGCGCCATGCTTCTGGCCCGACTGCGCGCGGGTCGCCCCTCGATGCGAGGCCGTCGGCCAGCAGGCCGACCCAGGCACGCTGGACGTCCATCGCCCATCGAAGGTGCCAGACCGGGTCATGCAGCAGCGACCTGGCCCAGGCGCTCTGCCAGGCGACGAGTTCGGTCAGGCCCTGTGGCCGCGACCGTCCGACGACGGACGACATCGCTCGTGGCCAGGCGAGGACGGCGTCGCGCAGGACCGCCCCTGCCACCGCGGTCAGCACGCGCGAGGCTCGGACGTCCTGCCCGCCGAAGTAACCGCCTGCGTCGCGCGCGAAGCCCGGATCAGCCTGCGCGAGCTCGCAGCCGCGGGCGAGCGCGTCGAGCCACGGGCCGGCCAAGTGCACGTTTCGCAGCGTCGCGGCGCAGGCCGCGAGGAAGCGCATGGACGGGTCGAAATAGGCTCGGGCATCGGCCCCGTACGCGGCCAGGGCTTGACTGCCGACGGCCCCATCGCGCAGCGCTTCGAGGAGGATCGGCGCCGCCAGGAGGGCGGACTCCATGGCCGGCGTGATGCCTTCGCCGGTCATCGGATCGACGAAGCTGCCCGCGTCGCCGATGAGCACGCCACGGGTGAAGTGCCGCGCCCCCGCGCCGCCGTACGTCTTGACGATGCCGCCGATCGGAATCGAGCACAGTTCGAGCCGTTCGTAGGGCGGTCCGGAGCCTCGCAACCGCTGGACGAACGAATCAAACAAGGCGGGGATTGCGACGTCCTGCCGGCGGCGGGTCTCGGCCAGGATCCCGATGCCGAGGTTGACGCGGCCACCGGCCATGGGGAAGGCCCAGCCATAGCCCGGAAAGAGCGAGCGGTCGAACCAGAACATCGCCTCGCCGACCTCGGCGTCCATGCCCGTCGCGTAGGCGCGGCGGGCGACCGCGATGTGGCGCTCGTCGTCTGCCAGGATGCCGGCCGCGGTCGCCACGGCCGAATTGACGCCGTCGGCGCCGACGACGAGCGAGGCTCGATAGCGGACGGTGCGCCCGTTGCGGCCTGCCTCGACCTCGACGCCCGAACGATGGACCTGGACGCCGCTGCCTCCGGTGTCCTGGTGGACGGTCGCCCCCGCCGCCGCGGCGGCATCGAGCATGACCGCGTCGAGACGCTCGCGCGGGATGATGTAGCCGTGCGGCGGCGTGCGCTCATCACCGCCGTAGAAAGGGATCGCGCCGCGGTAGCGGGGGACTCCCTCGACGTACGTCGACGAGTGCGTGATCGGCAGCGGCGCGTGCGCCTCGAGGGCCGCGAGACAGCCCATCTCGCGCAGGATCGCCAGGCCGCGCGGCTCCACGTAGTCACCGCACACCTTCTCGCGCGGGAAGCGGGCCCGCTCGAGGAGGACGACCCGCGCGCCCTCGCGCGCGAGCCGCCAGGCGACGGTGCTGCCGGCAGGGCCGCCGCCGACCACGATGACGTCGGCGCGTCGCTCGGCCACGGTCAGATCGCCGACAACGAGCGGGTATGCCGGACGAGGTCGACGAGCGCCCCGGGGTCGTCGGCGTGCCGGATCGCCTCCGCGGTCGCCTCATCCGCGAGCCGGTCCAGGTAGGCCTCCGCCTCCGGCAGCGCCTCGCGGAGACGCCCCGCGATGCGCTCGAGGTCTGCCCGGGCGCCGGTCCGGAACAAGATCGCGGTGGCCGGATCCCGGATGGCGATGGCCGCGGGGAGGGTGAGGATCCCATCGCTGATGTCCTTCTCGCTCCCCCCGCCCAGTGCCGTCGTCCCTCGCACGTCGGCGACGTCGTCGCAGCCGTGGTAGAGCATTCCCAGGAGCAGGCCGTACCGCCCGAGCCGATCGTCACGGGTCCCCAGTCGGGCGCAGATCTCGAACATCGAGCCAGTGTCCGCGGCGGCGATGGCCCGCCAGTCTTCCACGCCCATGGGCTGTCGGCGCACCCGCCACTGGAAGCACTCGGCAGCTCCCAGCCGCTGCATCAGCTCGGCCATGAGCCGAACGCTGTACGGGTCGGAGGCCACGAGTTGGGGTGCCGCGAAGCCGATGTAGCCAGCCGTCATCAGGCCCGGCAGAAACCCGTAGCGGCAGTGCAACGACAGCTCGCCGCGGCGATACCTGGACCGGTCGAGGATGTCGTCGACGATGAGCGACACGTTGTGGAGCAACTCGATCGCCGCAGCGGCTCGCAGGACCCGGGGGCTGAGGCGCCGGTCCATGGTCGCGTGGTAGCAGGCGAAAACGGTCACCGGCCGGAACGATTTCGCCCGGCTCGACAGCTGGCGCTGGGCCATGCCGCGAACCTCCGGGTCGCAGTGGGACAGCCAGTCGGCGATGAGGTTCCGCATCGCGGCGAGGTCGTCCTCCACGCCGACCAGGGCGGGCAGGTCCCAGGCCGACCGGCCAACGGCGATCGGTGCCGGGCTCACCCGGGTGTGTCGTCGCTCGAGGTCGCGCGGGGCCGGCGCCGTGTGGCGACGGCCCCGCGCGCTCGCGCTACGGACCCTCCGCTCGTGCGGGAACTCGCAGCAGGCCGGGCCGCGGTCGCGGCCGGCGCCGCCGGCGCGTCCTCCCGGGCCCCCGCCTCGGCCGCCCCGGCCGGTCGGCGCCGGAGCACGACGGAGATGCGACGATCGGACAGTGCCGGGATCGAGAGCTCCCCCCGGTACGGCACCCCGGGCTCCAGCTCCTCGCCGAGACTGGCCGCCAGCCGAACGATCGCATGTTCGCCTGGTCCCAAGTTGACGGTCGCCGGCCGGAACACGAGCCGGGGCTGGACCGGGCGGCCCTGCTCGTCGACGAAGGGCGAGGCCCTAATCGGGGCGGAGACCGGCCTGGCGGTCAGGTTCTCCACGAGGAAGACGCCGACACCCGGGCGATCGCCCCGGGCCTCGATGAGGAGGGTCGGGGAGGCTACGGGCGACCTCGCCTCGGCCGGCGCCTGGGGAACGGTTCCGGTCGCCGAGGCCGCCTCGAGCGGGCGACCCGGCAGAATGTCGCGGAGCCGCTCGACCGGGAGCATGGCGCGGACAAGGTCCAGCCCGATGCGGCCGAGACGGCCGTAGTAGCCGTTCAGCGCACGGACGGTCTCATCGCCGAGCGATGGACGGTGTGCTCGATCCAACGGTCTCTCGACTGATGCGTTAGTAGTGTCGGCAGTCGCGCTGGCAGTAGAAGTGGTCATACCAGTGGTGAACGAGGTCGGGGCCATCCTCCACCGCCCGTTCCGCGCAGCAGTCCTGGACCGCGCAGGTCGAGACGATCGTCCAGCGCAGGTAGTGCCGCTGGCAGCCGTCCACCCACACGACGAGACTCCGGGCCTGACCCTCGCTGTCGGTGGCGGGGACGTCGAACGAGAGAAGGACGCGGCCTTCCTCCAGCGGACCCAGTACCAGGGATGGCGGCGCGACCGCCGGCGAGCCACCCGTGGCGGTCACCTCGATCGTCCGCGCGACCGTGTCGGTGTTGGTGACGTCGAGCCGGACGACTGCCTTCGTACCGGGGCAGGCGCGGGTGGTGACCCGGCCGAGCGGCTGGGGCGCCCAGCAGGGCGGCGGGATCTCGCAGCGAGCCTCGGTTCTCGGTGCCGAAGGAAGCGGGACGGAGCGAAGCAGGTCCAGGCCAAGGCGAGCGCCCTCGCCGATCCAGCCGACGAGGCTCTTGGCGGCGTCAGCCCGCGCCGGCGCCGACATCTTGCCGGTCATGGCGTCCTCCTCGACGTCGTCGCCACCCTCGTGGCACGCGGCCTGGCGCGCGGCACCTCGACCCGGATCGGCAGGCGGAGTCCCGGAACTTCCCAGGCTCCAGCGTAGCGGCGACCGGGCCGGAGCCGGTCCGAAAAGCGCAACTCCAAGCGACAGGTTCGGCGCTCGCCGGGGGCGATCGAGCCCGCGCCGTCGCGGACACGTACATCGACCAGCCCCCCGTGGGATGCCGCGAGGTCGTCCAGGAGGACGTCCATCCGGCCCCTGCCCTCCGGCGGCTCCGCGGTGAGTGCTGCCCAGACCGCGTGGTCGATGCCGCTACCGTCGAACAGGCAGAAGCTGGATCGAGCCGGGATCTCGATCGGCTGGTTGCCGCCATTGGCGAGGTGGAGCTCGACGGTCTCGGATCCGGCCGCCTCGGCCCTCGTCTGGACTCGGGACGGTGCGGCCCGCAGGCGCGGCGCGGCTTCCACCTCGACGATGACCGGAAGGGCCCGAGCGCCCACGGTGGCCGTGCCTTCGTAGCGTCCCGGGGGTGTCGACGGTGCAAGCCGGAGGCGGAGGTCGAGGGGCGCACCAGGCTCGCGCGCAGCGCGAACCCGCACTCGCTCCGAGACGGCACCGTGGACGACCACGGACACCGGGGGCGCGGGAACAGTGCTGCCGTCGACGGCGCCGAGATCGCGGGCCAGGGGGCGCGAGGCGGCGAGGCGATTCGGAGGTCCTCGCAGGACGACCGCCGGTTCGGATGCCTTGCGGCGTCCGCCCTCCGGGGCCGTCATTTCGGCTGCTCCACGACCGTCGCGATGTGGGTCGCGTCCCCCGGCTCCCGGTGGACGCGACCGCAGATCTCGCAGGGGTTGGGGCGGAAGGGCTCGGTGATCAGCTGGGTCTCGCCGCAGAACCGTAGCGCGACCAGCTCATAGCCGAGGACCGACAGGCCGATCGTGTAGGTCGAAGGGACGTGGGTCCGGATCGACGGGATCTCGGTGATCGCGAGCGACACCTCGAGCGGCGCGATCTCGATCCGCGGCAGGTTCGTGACGTCGAGCGAGAAATCGCTTGGAATCCCGCTCAGGTCGAGGTCGAAGTCCGTCGGGATGCCGCTGAGGTCGACGTCCAGTGGATCGTCGAACTTGAGGGTGATGTCGGCACTGGAGGACACGCAAGCCACCCCCGAACAGGTTGTCCGGGGATGGTAGGGCCGGCGCGAGCGGAGGTCAACACAATCAGCAGTGCCCTGAGCGGGGGCCGCAGAAGGGATACAGCGCGCCGACCTACGAGCGCCTGATCGGTCGCCAGTTGAGCGGTGTCAAGTTTGACCCGGCCACCAAGGCGAAGCTCACCCGGGTCCTTCTTGCGAGACACGCACCGGTCGTCGACGTGGCGGACCGTCGGATCGAACGGATGAAGCGGGACCTGGCTCTCGAGCACGCCGCCGACCGCATCGGCGATGCCCGTATCTCGAGCAGATGGGTCGGCTGCGCGCCGAGTCGGGTAGAGATGCTGCTGCTCCGCCGGCCCTGGTCAATCCGACGGAAGCCGTCGCCTTCATCGAGGGAATCGCCGCAACCTGGAAGCTCGCCACGCCCGAGGAACGAGCCCGACTCGTGCAAGCGACCTACGAGCGCGTCACTGTCAAGGGGCCAAGCGTGGTCCGAGTGAAGCTCACGCCGATGGCGGAGCGCACGGGGCTACCCGCGCTGTTGCCTGAAAGCGTGCACCGAGTGGGCGGTGGCGCGCCCGACAGGTGTTGGGCGCGGGATAGCAGCCTACGAGATCCCGATCGAGGGTCGGGATGAGTGGCTCGCCGCGGCGGGGCTCGCGAGCGCATGACGCGACATTCTCACCAGCCCGCCCGCGCTACAGAGCGCGAGGTTGTTGTCGTCGCGGCGGTCCTGGCGACCGGTTCCGAGAAGGCCGCGGCCCACCACCTCGGCCTGTCGCACTCGACCGTCAAGCACCACCTGGCGAACGCGCGGTCCAAGGTCGGGGCGGATACGACGGCGCAGCTGGTGTGGATCCTGGCGGAGCGGCTGCCGGAGCCCGAGGAGTCCCTACGCGAGTGCCAGGCGTCTCCCCGTGAAGACCAGCATGAGCAGAGCGATCGCGCTCCCGAGCAGGGCCAACGCGACGAGCGTGAAGTAGAGCGCCTCCTCGCGGACCGGTGCCACACCGAGGATGATGGCGATCGGGGAGATAAAGAGAACGATCACGGAGGGCACCCAGATCGCGAAACGGATGACCAGGACCCTCCGCGGGATTCCCTGGTCCGCTGCCCGCGCCTCCGGCGAGAGGTTGTTGATGGCGAAGATCCCGACGAAGCCGACGAGAAACAGGACACTGCTCAGCGCCCAGACCTCGTGCTCCGCTAGACCGTAGCGGCTGATGACCACGGGGGCGAGGGCGGCGAGCACGGCCACCAGCCCCACGGACACAACGCCGCGCATCCACGCGACCTCGAATGCGTCGCTCGCGCCGCCACTGTGCACGGCGATGAGCGCTCCGAACCCCACGAAGACGCCGGCGATCCCGGCCAGCTCCATGAACAGATCGGCGTCCTGCATGCCCCGGTACCTCCCGCACTTCGTGATC
>JAJYJR010000705.1 GCA_021789355.1 Chloroflexota bacterium
CGGTCACCGGCCGGCCTTCTTCGCGGACCCGGCGCAGCATCTCGTACTTGACCTGGACCAGATCGGCCCGGTCGAAGAAGGGGTTGCCCGCGGTGAAGGCGGGGTCGGTCACCGCGTCCGGCCGCGGGTTGAGCGCGTGCTGGCGACGGAGGGCGGCGGTCTTGTCGTCCACGCGGGACCTCCTGGCTATGTGTTAGTACCATTATGCCGTCTCCAAGCGGGCCGTCAACTCCAGATGCTGCATCTGCGAGGCGATTCACGTTTGCAATGCGCCCTGATGGCCCGTACCCGTCCGGACTATCGGACCGCGGCACGGCATAATCAGGCTGACGAGTGCGGCGTAATCTCATTGACGCCTCCCGGCCAGCTCCTCGAGGAGCCGGGTCAGCGCGACGAGGTCCTCGACGCGGAAGCAGGCCCGACCCGCCGACAGCACCAGGAACGGATCGGGCCCCTCGACGTCGGTCCAGCCCGCCGGCAGCGAACGGACGCGATCGGATCCGGGCTCAGCGAAGAAGACCCGGTGCTCGCCCCAGGTGTGGGCGTAGCCGACGAGCTCGAACTGCCGGCCGCTCAGGGGGTGGAAGGGGTGGGTCACCCGAAAGCGCTGCGGATCGCTGGCACCAGGTGCAGTTGACGGCCTACGCCAACGGCGCGGCGGAGCGGGTGTGCGACTGGATCGACCGCCACTTCCCGCGCCGACGGCGCAGCAGCCTGCGCAACGCGAAGCGCCTCGCGCTCGTCTTGGCCCTCGCCCGGGCCGAGCTGGCGAACCAGGCCGATCTCTCGCTCTACGCGCGGATCGTCAAGGATCGGCTGGCGGCGTTGCCCGTCGAGTTCGAGGTGCGCTGGCGCGTCCTCCAGGACCCCGCCGCTCGGCTCGGCTCGCTCGCCGCCCTCCTCATCAGCGCCCGCGACCGGGCCCGTCGCAACACGACGGCCTACATGGCCGACGCGAAGACGCGCTCGGTGCCGCGGCTGCTCGAGGGGGAGAACGAGGAGCGCGCGCGGGCCGGTCTCGCGCCGCTCGTGGCGACCGTCAAACCCGGACGCCGGACGCTCTCGATCGAAGTGGCGGGGCTCACCCTCGCCGACTTCCCCGCGCGCCTGCGCGACTGGGACGGCACGGCGAACGGAGCGGTGGATCCGCTCGCGCTATCGGCGGGCGCGAGCTACGAGGCGCACTGGCGGTGCCACCGCTGCGGGCACCGCTGGACGGCGCCGGTCGCCCAGCGCACGAAGCGGCTCACGCGCTGCGGGCGCTGCCACACCGAGCGCGCCGATGGGCTGAACTCGCTCGCCGCGGTCCATCCCGAGTTCCTGGCCGAGTGGGACGCCGAGGCCAACGCGCCGCTGCGCCCGAAGCGGATCAAGGCGACCTACGACAAGACGGTCGCCTGGCGCTGCCCGGACGATCCGACGCACCGGGCTACCGGATGTCGCCGTATGCGCGGGCGAAGGTCGAGGTCGGCTGCCCGATCTGCCGGAAACGGCGACGCGTCGAGGCGCGCCGCGAGGGGAAGCGGGCGGCATAGGGCAGGCGCCCGAGCTGTCAGTCGCGCTCCGGTTCGTCGGGTCGCGGGGCAAGGTGATGGTCGTGCTTGCCCCGAGCACAGTTCCAGCACAGACCGTTTTCGCCGAGGTTCTCTGCTCGAGGACAGGGCCTTCCACCTTCGTGGCACTGGCATGTTCCGAGCGGACGGGGTTTGGGTATCTTGGGCTCCGGCACTTGGATCCTCCCCTCCCTGCTTACGCGGCGACTACCGCAGCATCATGGGCAGCCGCGCGTGCCTCCTCAAAGACTGCAACTCGGCTCGCACCGCGCGCCTCTACGGTCGCGCGTCCGAACGCCCGAACGGAGGCATGGTCATACGAAACGACGTGGCACACGCCACGCGCGGCGACTTCCGAGTGATCTCGGGCGGTCACCTCGACCGACCCGAACGCGTTCACACGTGCCGCGCCACGGGCATCGACTCGAAGTGGACGATTCGACGCGGCCTTGACGCTCGCATGGCCACTGGCCCTGACGGTCGTTTCCTCGAAGGCGTCCACCGTCACCTCATCAGTTGCGACAACGGAGGCACGATCCTGAACGACGACCCGCGCCCGTTCAGATGCGGTCACGGCCACCTCGCCGCGCGCCAGCACGTGCCCCTGACCCGAGACATCCACGACGGCCTGCTCCTCGGCGGTCACGAATGCGGAGCCTGTCACACGAACGTGAGCTCGCTCACGGGCCACGACCTCATGGCCGCTGGCGACCACGAAGGCACCGTTGCCGCGACACACCACCACGCGCATCCCTTGCGACGGTGACGCAAGGGCGCGGTCCAGTTCCGTCTGGGTGAAGACGTCCAAAGACTCCATGACAGTAGCTTTCGGCAGACTGCGGCCCTTGTCAACGTGGCGGCCTATCCCGGTCGGGCACGCGCCTGCCGGTCCTGGCCCGGCGGCGTCTGCCGGGAACTCCGTCCGCCTCCTTTACCAACCGGCTATGCCGCACTGGGCGCGCGTCATGGTTTGACAGGTGCGCATTTCTCACCACGCTGACGAAAGGTGGGGCGCGATTAATCAGGGTCTTTCGCCGGGTCTCACACGCGCGCCCCACTGCAGGACCGGTTGGCAGAATCTGGGAAACCTCCGGATCGATTGTTGTCCTCTCTACCCACATCTCTGTATCAGCAGGCAAAGTGAGCGAACTGATGACGAACGACGAAGGCCAGCTTCCCGCTGACCTCGAGCGCCTTTGGCGCACGGGACGTCTTGACGCGGTCTGTCCGGCCTGTGGAGCCGTCATGGCGGCCAGCGGCTGGTGCTATCGCTGCGGGACCGAACTCTCCGTCGCCGACTATGTGCCCCATGCCGGTCGCGGAAGGGGAGCCTGCCTGGCAGCCCGGCGGAATGGGCCAAACGGGGCCACCGATGGCGCGCCTGGGCCGGAAGAGCCGATCGCCCTCGGTGACGGCGAGGCGGGCCTTCTGGAGCCCCCGGACGCGGCAAGCGAAGCCGCCTGAGCCCCGGCAACGGCCTTGCGGGGGGGTCTTGACGAGATCGACCGTCCGGACAAGCTCCAGCGTCCTTCTCCGCAGCGCTGGAGCATCCGATGGCCGGTTTCGTTCGCTTTCGCTCGCCCGCGGTGGTGCGACCCTTCCCCGCCCGCCGCTACGAGATCATCTACGCCGATCCGCCCTGGCCGTACTACGGCGACCCCAAGAAAGATCAGGCCGCCGGCAAGCATTACGAGTTGATGAGCGTCGACGCGATCAAGGCGCTGCCGGTGCAGGAGATCCGCGCCCAGCCCGCGGTGCTCTTCCTCTGGGCCACCGCGCCGAAGCTCCCCGAGGCGCTCGAGGTGATGGAGGCCTGGGGCTTCCACTTCCGGGGCGTGGCGTATCTCTGGGTCAAGACGACCCACGACGGGCGGATCATCTCCGGGCAGGGCATCCGGCCGACGTTCACCAAGCCCACGAGCGAGCTCGTGCTGGTCGGCTCGACCAACGCACGCGGGCGGACGTTTCCTCTCCTGACCGAGGCGCAGGGCCAGATCGTCCTCGCGCCGCGCGGCCGCCATTCCGAGAAGCCTCCCGCCGTACGCGAGCGGATCG
>JAJYJR010000706.1 GCA_021789355.1 Chloroflexota bacterium
ATGGAGCGCTCAGGGCGACGGCGCTCACCAGCGCAACCAGCACGAAGGCGGCGGCCCCGCCGACCACGATCGACAGCCGCCGGCGTTCGCGATGGTGATCCTTCACGACCGGCGCGACGGGCTCGACTTGCTGCCACGTGTACTGGGGCTCTGGGGTTCCAGTGGGCTCGGACATGTTCAGATCTCCGGCTTGCTCGACGGGTGTCCGATTGTGACGCGGGATCGTGAGAAGGTCCTGAAACGCGGTGGGTGGGCCAGGTTCACCCCGCGGTACGGCACTCGAGGCGCAGCCTTGGCCGTCCGCCGACCACGCGGGCGAGCCGCACGCTGCGGGCGTCCGGTGCGCAGCGCTCGATCCCGTCTCCGTCATCACCCGAGCCGGGCGGGAGGCCGTCAACCCCGCCGAGGCCGTCCGGGTCGTCCGAGCCGCCGGTGGATGCCGGGAGCGGGTCCGGCTCCGGTGCCGACCACTCCGCGATGCCTCGCGCCACCGCGAGCCCGATGGCGTACGAGAGCCCCGCGACCGCGCCCGAGATCAGCCTGCTGGCGAGCCCGAAGGCCACCACGACGATCGCGAGCACGCTCGTCGCAAATGCCAGGCCCATCGCGTCCGGCTGCATCCGCGTGCCCCCGTGGTCCCGACGCCGGAACAGGTTCCGGCGCACCCATCGTGTCACCGCAGGAGCGCCCGGCACAAGTGGCACGTGGCCCGGAGATGGCCGACCAGCGAGATGGGAGCCCCGCCCGCCCCCGGCGTCAGCTGGCCGACAGCTCCATCCCCGGCGTCAGCTGGCCGACAGGTCCATCCCCGGCGCGTCGTCCGGTCGGCTCGCGAACCCGAGGCGCTCGTAGAAGGGCCGCTTGCCGCGCGCGCAGAAGAGCTGCGTGTCGAGGATGCGGTGCTCCCTGCACCTGGCGACGAGGCGCCCCACGATCTCGCTCCCGATGCCGCGGTGTCGGTAGCCCGGGTCGACGATGACGTCGGCGAGCAGCGCGTGCAGGACGCCGTCCCCGACGATCCGCCCGATCCCGACGAGCCGGTCGCCGTCGTATGCCGACACGGCGTACCAGGTGTGCGCGAGCGCCTCGCCGGCCGTGGCTGCCGTCAGCCGGCCCTCGGTGTCCCAGCCCGTGGTCGCGAACAGGCGGGCGAACCCCTCGGGCGCGGGGACCGCGGCGCGGTACTCGATCTCGGACACGCTGGTGGATCCTCCCGGCTGCTGGTTGCCCGCTCAATTGTCGTCCCGGTGAGCCAGGACGGTGGCCCGCGTCGGCACCGCCGCGCCGAGCGAGCGCCTTGTCCGCGCGGGCACCCCTGGCGCGCTCGCCATACTTTGTATGGCGATTTGTGCAGCGGTCCGTCGAGAGGTTGGGTCGGCCCTCGCGCATGAGCATGCCCACCGGGCAGCGTGTGCCCACCGGGCAGCGTGTGCCCGGCCGGCCGATCGGCCGCTGGCGCCTCGCCCGACCACCGGAGGCCCCATCCAGTGGCCCCATCGCGCGCAGCCCGAACGCGCGCAGCCCCATCGCGCGCAGCCCCATCGCGCGCAGCCCGACATACTTTGTATGGCGGATCGACGAGGCCCCCTGCGGCGCGACTTTTCCCCCTGCGGCGCGACTGTCCCCCCTGCGGCGCGACTGTCCCCCCTGCGGCGCGACTGTCCCCCGGTTGAGCCGCTACCGCCCGCGGCGCAGTGACAATCTCTCAGCCCGTGCTGCCCGTCATTCGGGCGGCGGCCACCCGGAGCGCCTCGGCGATGGCTCGCGGCTGCCCGGTGACGGCGGCGAGGAACTGCTCGCGGTCGAGGGCGTACAGCTCGACGTCGGTCACCGCGACCACCGTCGCCGTTCGCGGGACATCGCGGAGCAGGGCGATCTCCCCGAACGAGTCCCCGGCGCCCATGTCCCGGAGCGCCGTCCCCGCACGCGTCACCCTGAGCGTTCCGCTGACGATCACGTAGAAGCGATCGCCCGGCTCTCCCTCCCGGATCACGATCGTTCCGGTGGGCAGCTCGAGGTGGACCAGGCGGCGTGCCGCAGACTCCAGCACGGCTGCCGAGACCGGCGCGAAGATCGACACACGCTGGAGCACGCCGATCTCGCGCACCGGGATGACCACGCGTCCGTCGATCCGGGCGAACCGGGGCGCGGCCGCCAGCGCCACCAGCGGCAGCGCCGCCCCGAACGCGATCAGTGCCCCGCGGACCCCCAGGAGCAGCACGACAGGGGCCACGAGGAACGAGCCGAGCGCCTCCGCCGCGAGCAGGAGCCCCTCCAGCACGCCGAACACGCGGGCCCGCACCGCGTCCGGGGCAATGCGCTGGAGCAGCGTCTGTCCGGCCACGTCGATAAGCGCCATCCCGATCCCACCGACCGCCAGGAGGACGAGCGCCGACGCGGGTGCGGGCACGGCGCCGATGAGGAGGAGTTGCAGTCCCACCACGATCGCGCCGACCCCGAGCCATGGCGCGAGCCTGCGCCGTCCCACCAGCGCGAGCGTCGACACGCCACCGAGCACGATGCCCCCTCCGAACGTCGCGGTCAGGAAGCCGGCTCCCGACTCGCCCGTCCCCAGGAGTTCGATCGACATCAGGACGAGCAACACCTCGAGACCGCCGAAGACGAGGAGTCGCCCGGCCAGCAGCGCCATCACGACCAGCAGGTCCCGATCCGCCGCAACGGCCCGCAGACCGGCCAGCATCGATCCCCCGGCCAGCATCGATCCCGCGGAATCCTCGGGATCCCCGTCACGTGGCCCGCGGTCTTCCGTCGGCGTGGCGGCACCGACCGTCCCGGTCGGTTCGCCGGTCGGGCTGCGAACCGGGTGCAGGCGCCCGACCAGGACCGCCGCGACCAGGAGCGCGGCACCGCTCGCGACGAAGGCGGCACCCACGGTCGCCACTGCGAGCACGACGCCGACGGCGAAGGGGCCGACGAGGGCGCCCACGCCCTCGGCAACGCTGCCGAGCGAGTTCGCCGCCGTGAGCTCGTCGGCCGAGTTGGACAGCTCCGGCAGGAGTGCTCCCTGCACGGGGCGCGGCACCGTCTGCGACACCGCAACGAGGATCGCGAGGCAGTAGACGGCCAGCGCGCCGGTGTTTGCCACGATCGCGGCACCGGTGGCGCCGATCAGGATTGCCTGCACGAGATACGTGCCGCGCAGGACCCGGTCGCGTCGATAGCGGTCTCCCAGCCCCGAGGTGAAGGGCGCGAGCAGTGCGGCGGGCACGAGCTGGAGCACGGCGACCAGTCCCATGGATGCCGGACCGGTGGCCGCGTACGCGTACACCAGGATGGCCGTCCACTCGCCGGCTTCGGCCGCGTTGAAGATGACGAAGGCGACCGTGGCGCGCACGAGCGCGGTGTTCCGCGCGATCCGCCAGAAGGCGTCGATGGACGCGCCGACCCGCGCGGCGACCTTGGGCACGTGGGTAGCATGGCCGATGGGGCAGGCGCTCCGCTGGGCGACCGCGCTCAGCGACCTCAAAGGCAGACTGGAGCGTCCCGTGGAGAAGGTGTTCGAGATCTACATCAAGACGACGCCGGAGCGCCTGTGGGAGGCGATCACCGACCCCGGGATCAGGGCGAAGTACAACTTCGGCGCGGGC
>JAJYJR010000707.1 GCA_021789355.1 Chloroflexota bacterium
CTTGTAGCGACGGACAGTTCCGCTGGCGTGGTGATAGGTGCCGTTGGCCACCACCACCCGTGAGCCCTTGTGCAGGGGATCGGGGCAGTGGGCGATCGGTGTGCGTCTGGGCCAGGAGCGCGCTCGCTACGAAGTGCCTACGCCCCAGTGTCCTCCCGTATCAACAGTCTCGCAACACTTGCTGCCGCACTCACCGGGGTCTGACCGCCGGCGCAGCCACGTCACCGGCGGCGGCATCCGCGGCGCCACCCGGGCGCGCGGCCCAGCGATCCGCGAGCCAGCGGATGCCTCCTGGCACGAGCCGCGCGACGCCCGAATCGATCGCGGCTCCCGCGGCCAGGATGTCGTACCCGTCGATGCACAGGAGGTCCGGGGGCCCGGCCTCGGCTTCGCCGCCCGCCGGGCCAGGGCCGCCTCCCGCCACAGCCCGAGCCGTCTCGATCACGCGCCGCTGTGCCGTCTCGAGGCGGTAGCGGGGGCGGCCGGCGTGGACCGCGGCGATCCGGTCGGAGGCTCCCGGGTCCCGTGCGAAGCGGATCACGCGACCCGCCAGCCCCCTGGGCTGCTGCGCCGGTCGGGCCGCCTGCAGGGCCGCCTGGTAGCCGGCGTCGAGGTCCGCCGTCATGACGGTGCCGATCCCCGCCGGCAGCGGCTGGTCGCCGGGATCGTCCATGGTGACCAGGGCCAGGCGCCCCAGGAGTTCGCCGGGGAGTGTCGCCAGCAGACGCGCGGCCTGCACGCGGTTGAATCCGACCACGAGCGGGAGCCCGGCCCGGCGATCCGGCAGGTCGTCGGCGGCAGGCAGATCTGCGGCGCCCGGCCACATGGCCTCGACAGGGGCCGCAGCCGCGGCCTCGCCCCGCGAGGCCGCCTCCGCCCGACCGGGCCGGCCCGCGGCCGATCCGGCGGCCGAACGGTAGACGTCCACCAGGCGCCGCGCGACCGCGGCCGCCCCGAACCTGGCCTCGACGCCCGCCCGAAGGGCGAGGGGATCGAACGTCTCGCGGCGCGCCAGCGTCTCCAGGATCGCGCCGGCCATCGCCTCCGGGTCGTCGACCGGCACGAGCGCGCCGGCGGCGGGCGGGTCTGTCCCGAGGATCCCGTCCGCCCCGCCCGAGCGCGTGGCCACCACAGGCAGACCCGACGCCAGCGCCTCGACCAGCACGACCCCGAACGTCTCGTACCGGCTGGCGTGCACGAAGACGTCCGCCCGGGCCATGGCGTCGGCCACGCCGGCTCGATCGACCGCCGGGTCGAACGCCACCGCGTCGCCCACGCCCAGCTCCGCCGCGCGTGCTCGCCAGCGCGCCTCGTCCTCGGCGGTGGGCGACCGGCCGACCAGCCGCAACGTGAGGTCGGGTCGCCGTGCCCGGGCCAGCGCGAACGCCTCGAGCAGCGTGACGATCCCCTTGTCCGGCTTGCGCGTGCCGACGTAGAGGAGCTCGCCGCGCCGCCGCTCCGAGGCCGGCGGCGCCCGGAACAACTCCACCGGCACTGCGTTCGGCACGACCTCCAGCCGCTCGTCGAGCACCCCCGCCAGGTCCGGCAGCGCGGCGCGCAGCTCGGCGCCGAGCGCTTCCGAGACGACGACGATCCGCGCGGCCCCCTGCACGACCGACGCGTACCGGCGGCGGACATCGGGATCCCGGAGCAGGTCACGGGTGCGCGAGGAGTGCTCCGTGACGACGTACGGGATCCCGAGCATGCCGGCCGCTCTCGCCGCGAGCTCGCCGTCGGGAAACCCGGTGTGCGCGTGCAGCACGTCGAACGTCACGCCGCGCTCGACCAGGCCCTCCACGAACGGCACGAACGCGGCGAGGTGATCGTCCCCTTCGGCGGCCGCCGGATCCTCCGGCCCCGATGCGACGGGGAGGCGCGCCACGGGAACTCCTCCGAGGTGGGGCCAGGTGCCCACCACCGCCGGCCAGCCTCCCGGCGTGAGGGCATCCGGGCGGCCCCGTGCCGGTTCGCTGAAGCGGGCATGGATCGCCTCGCGCTCGGGTTCGCGGCGCTCGGGGACGCGGTTCAGGCGGACGAACTCGAAGGAGGCCACCGTCGGCTCGACCTGTCCCGAGGCGACGAGGGCGTCGACCTGGTCGGCCACGAACGAGCCGCGCACCGGGTCGTCGACGGCGGGGTACCAGCGCGCGACGACCAACACGCGGAGGAGCGGCATGGCGCGGAGTGTACGGCCCGGGGCCGCCCGACTACCGGGGCCGTCCGACTACACTCACCGTGTGACCGCCCGACGCCGGGCCATCGTGCTCGTGCACAACCCGGTGGCCCCGTACTCCCGCGCGCTCCGAATCGCCCGCTCCCTCGAGGCCGAGGGCTGGGAGGTCCTGATCGCCGGAACCGCGCGGGCGGACCTGCCTGCCGAGGAGCTGGACGGGACCATCCGCATCGTGCGTGTCCGGCCCGCCGGCCCGCTCGCCGGCCTCGTCGAGCCCGCACGCGGCCGCCCGGCGTCCCTGGTGGCGCACGGAGACGCGGTCGTCGGTGCCGCCGGCCGGTTCCTCGCCCGGATTCCCGGCCTGCGCCTGCTCCGCGCCGCGCGTACCCCCACCCCGCGCCGCGTGCTGGGGGTCCTCCGCTGGCCGCTCCCCGCGCGCGCCTGGACCGAGGGGCTCCGGCGTGCACTGCCCCCCGCGGACCTCTACCACGCCTGCGGAATCGCCGCGCTGGTGGCCGCCACGGAGCTGGCCCGTGACGTTCGGGGACGGGGGTCGCGGGGCAAGCATCCCGCGGGAGGCCGAGGGTCGGACCGCCGTGCCGGCCGCGTGGTGTACGACGTCATCGACCTGTTCCTCGAGGGGAACGCTTATGCGACCATGCCGCGGCCACTGAGGCGCCTGTACGAGCGCCGCGAGCTCGCCCTCGTGGGAAGCGCCGACGGCATCGTGACGGTGAACGAGGCACTCGCCGCCGAGCTGCGCCGCCGGTGGGCGCTCGCCGCGGAGCCGGCGGTGGTGCGCAACTGCCCTCCGTACCGGCCGCCACGCGAACCTTCTCCCGATGATCTCCGGCGCGCCACCGGCCTCCCCCCCACGACCCGAATCGTCCTGTTCCTGGGCATCCTGGGCGCCGACCGCGGGCTGCTCGAATCCGGCGAGGCCGTCCTGCGCCTCCCCGACGCCGCGTTTGTCGCCATGGGGTTCGGGCCCTGGTACGAGCGGATGCGGGCGCTCGACATGGACCCGCGCTTCGCCGGCCGCCACGTGACCCTGCCGCCGGTGCACCCTGACGAGGTACCGCGCTGGGCCGCCGGTGCCGACGCCGCGCTGATCGCCGTGCCGGGCGATTCGCTCAACCAGCGGCTGTCCACGCCCAACAAGTTCTGGGAGTCGCTCGCGGCGGGCGTGCCGCCGGTAGTGGGCCGCGACCTGGCGGTGATGCGCGAGATCGTTGAGCGGGATGACCTGGGCGCGGTGGCGGATCCGTCCGACCCGGACGACCTCGCGCGGGCCCTGCGGGAGGTGCTCGACGCGCCGCCGGAGGTTCGCGCGAGTCGACGCGCACGCGCGCTCGCTCTGCACCGTGACCCGTACCGCTGGGACGTCCAGGTGCGTCCGCTGCTCGCCCTGGCGGCTCGCCTCGTGC